>PHAG01000001.1:0-300000 GCA_002841625.1 Firmicutes bacterium HGW-Firmicutes-1
ACTTATCAGAAAAAATGCTTTTATCGACAGTCAGCGCACCAACTATAACTGGTGCTTATGTTTTGGATTTATTGGGACATTTTCACAAATAATTGACAGAAAAAAATAAAAGGAATTCATATCTATCTAAACAAATACAATTCCATCAATTATAAATTTATTAGTTCCGTTGCCATTTCAATGACTTGTTTTTATTTTCAATCATGACTTCCTTTAATAGTTCTTTATCTTTAGGATATAATTTTAATGGTTTACTATGTATAATTTTCGATCTTACTCCCCTGAATATAAAATGAATCAATTTAATTTTCTGTTCTAAATACCCTGTCATACAAATCTTCTCCATAACTAGTTTTCAAGGGTTCACCTTCGATTGTTTTAAAAGTTCGTCCGCCGTCGGTTTGTCTTTCAGCTCGCAGAAAAATAGCGTTATCCATTTTTCTATCATAAAAACTATGTGCAAAATCATATAAATGAGTAACGAAAAAAACTTTGATATTTTTTTCTAATAATGCAGAAGTTATCTGCCGAGCTATCTCTGAACCTTCTCTTTCGTTTGTAGCAGCAAATGATTCATTAAACAGCAATATCGAATTTGACGTTATCGTATCCACTATATCACTCATTCTACCGAGTTCTTCATCAAGTTTCCCACTTTTCATAGTAACATCTTCTTCACGTCTATAGTGAGTAAAAATGCCCTTACAGATATTAGAACAGTACAACTCTGCTGGTACAAACATACCACATTGCATCATTAGTTGTGATAACCCAATACTTCGCAAAAAAGTCGATTTCCCACCTTGATTGGCACCAGTTATCATAATTAGTTCCTTATCATCTGCATTTAAATCATTACCCACAATTTTTTGTTTCATTGTTAAAGCCAGGCAAACATCGTATAATCCATTAAAGGAATGTACACGTTCATTGGGAGCTACTGGCAATGGAAACGTAATTGGCTCTCCGATTTGAGCAAGTTGTTCATTCAAATTCAAACAACCTACATAAAATGCCAATTCATTTCGTAGCATGTTAAAGAAACTCAGAATATGATCTGTGGATTGGGCGAGTGCATTGGCTACAAGATTAACCCCTCTGTCCCTTAATTCTGACAAAGCCTTGATACCACTTTCATCACGATTACCAATAGAAAAAGAGTACATAGGCGGTTTTGGTGAAAAGACCCGCTTCATCCAACTATGGGATTTGTCTTGTGGCTTGCGTAGTATATAACCGGTACCCTCATTTCCTTTTCCCAATTTAGCACTGATTAAAACTCCTTCGCGAAATTTTAGTTCCCTTAGATGACTTTGTAAACTATTAAGGTATTCATCATCAATTTCCTTTTTTATCATATCAAAGAATGCTGTAAAACCTTCGGACTCAAATTGATTGACAGTTTTGTCAGCAATGCTTTTAAGCTTTTTCAGCATTTCCATGAGCATTTGTAACATTCCAATTGAACTATGGAGTATTGAATTAGGGTAATAGCTAAAAATTCCATAGTAATGCCTTTTCCTAGTATCCGTTGATTCTATCGCTATGTCGTATATGTCTCTTACAACATAAGAATTTTCCAAACAATCCTTAAGAATATTTTGTCTATAAAGTATTGCCTCAAGGTCATTTAAACTTAACAAAGCAACTTTTTTTGCTACTTCGAATAAAAAATCATCACCGAGTGCCATGGCATTAAACAACGTATTTAGTTCTAGGTCTTGTGTCAGTGCTTGTTCATTAGATGGTAATTGCTGCTCCAAATCAAAGTCCTGTTCTTTATACATAAGAAAAGCTTTCATTATTTTATGCGCTCCTTTAAACATTCATATGTAACATGGTGTTTTTTAGCAATTGATATTGCGTAGGAAAGTCCGTCAGCACGACTTCTTACAATTTTATAGGTTCTCACTTCCGGTCTTTCTGGAACTATTGTACTGACCAAACTTACAGTTTTATCACTAAAAGAAGCCAATTCATCTATAAAAGTTACGCAAACACACAGCAAGTCCAATTGCACTATTTTTTCCATTATTCTTTTGCCCAAAAGAATAGCGTCTTTTAATGTTGTAGAAGTAAAAATTTCATTCATTATAATGATACTATTGGGTGTGGCTTGCTTTAAAATATCATAAATTCTGATTAAATCATCTTGTAGTTTTCCATTTAGATTTGTAATGTTTTCCTCTTTTTCGAAATGTGTAAACAGTTTGTCGAACAAGAAGAGTTGCGCTTCTCTACCAGGTACGGCGCAACCTATACTGGCTAGATAATGTAACTGACCAAATGTACGAGCAAAGGTTGTCTTCCCTCCCTGATTAGGTCCAGAAACTACAAATATTCGCTCCTGGTCTTTCAGATAAAAATCATTGTATACAATTGGCAAACTTTGAGTAATGAGTTTATTAGCAAGAGCTAAATCAAATCCTGCATAATTATAAACTTCTTTATTTTCATCAAACATCTGAGGATAACAGAATTTCAATCCCTCCCTTTTGAATTTCGAAATATACTCTAAATAGGCAACATAAAATTGTATTTCCCTATCAAAAATACTCGTGGTTTCATCAAGATAATTGCTATTTTTCTCGCAATAATTATCAAGCCTTAAAAATATATCCGGATACAATTTAGCTACTAGATCAAGTATTCCTGCTTCAACATGGTTCATGCCCGAACGAGGAGAAAACTTAACCTTGTAATCTTTTACCGCACCTAGTTTAAATTTTTCAAAGGTTTGCACCACATCTATACTATAATCAATCTCTTCTTCATATTTTCGAACCTTGATACAAGTTCCTTTTATAAGAATGCAATACTTTACAGTCGATAAATCTGTTCTTAGCTTATTTGTTTCCATCTGAAGTGTAGTAAAATTAATGGATTCAGCATAGTTCCTCATATAGTCACGAAAGGCCAGTAGACCTCGAGATTTTAATTCTGTTAAGCTTAAATCATTTACGAGACAATTTATAGCCTCACAATAAATTTCCACCGCCTCCAAAAACCATCCTTCCTTATGATATTTGTAATTGAGCTTATCTACAATATCAGCATATCGTCGCATTTCTTTTATTTTTTGCGCAAATGATTTAATACTATTAAATAAAGATTCATTTTCAAGATCTCGCATAATTTCTTGGCGATATTTGATTGTTTCAACACTATTCAAGGCAGTGTAAAAAAAAGGTTTCAGATTATATTCTTGTTTCCTATCTGTAATAGCGTTAATAATCTGATCAAGATTTAAATTAACAAAAAAATCAGGTTCTTGAAGAGTTTCGGATATTATTCTGTTTTCATTTTTTTCAAATAGTACGCTGTGGAAAGTCATAGGTATAACAACACCTCTCATTCATATAATATGCTAATAAAATTCAGTCCTAACACTACGCTTACACTGGTCAATGTTACAAAGCTTCCGCATTCGATTAAACCAGCAAACAACTACTACAATAACCTTACACGTCGAAAAAGTCTCCTCTGGAATAGACGCACAAAAAAGCTGACAACATCTACGGTTTTCACGTAGAAGCCATCAGCTGTCATCAGCATTTCGGATTTTCCAAAGGGGAGCTTCATCCCTTTGAAGTAGTATACCATTATTTTTTAATGTCTGCAATAATAAATTGGTCAGTTTAATTCTTAGATTCCATCTGTTCTTTCCCATATTTGATAACATGAACATCTGTCACCATCATCAAACCTTCATTAACCATCTCTTTTGCAACTGAAACTGCTTTTTCAATTCTTTCTGGTATGTCAATTACTTCAACGATAATAGGTAAGCTCAAACTCAAATCCAATATTCTAGTTGAATGCAACCTTCCATTTTGTCCATACCCCTCAATTCCCCTTGTTACTGTGACACCGGCTATACCCATTTCTTTAAATTTTAGTACTAATGCATGGTAAAGATTGTGTCCTTTGTGCCTAGAATCTTCACTAATGTAAATCTTTAAAATTTTGCAATCATCACTTAAATTCATGTTTATCCACCCCTTTATAATAATTAATCAACCTGAAGAAATATCCTCTAGATGTATAGCATAACTAACATCTAATCATAAAAATTTAACGAATGTGGCGATTCAGTATCATTGACTAAATTTTACCCCAAAAACATATCCAATGATACCCAATATTAAACTTCCACCTATATATGTAAAGGCATTTAATTTTTCGTTTTCTTGAAACAAATTAAATCCTTCATACATAAATGTAGAAAAGGTTGTAAAACCTCCTAAAAATCCGTCTGTTAACATTAAAGTTACATTCTGGGTGAGTCTTTGATTGCTTACTATTCCTAGCAAGAACGCTCCCATAATATTTATAATAAAAGTTCCTATTGGAAATGTTGTGTTAGTTTTTTCTGAAATCATCTTACCTAAAGCATATCTAGATACGCTTCCTAACGCACCGCCAATACATATGAATACATATTGCATTTATATCTCCTTCTTATTCTAAATTACCTTTTCTAAGCATTTTGGCAACCGCTTCTCGTGCAAGGATAACACCCAAATATGCAAATGCTAGTCCTAAAAAAGTGGAAATCGTAATATAGGAAATAGCCGAAAAATAATATCCTTCATTGATCAAGCCCACCGTTTCTTTACATAATGATGAAAAGGTTGTATACGCTCCTAAAAACCCTGTTGTGATGCCCATTCTCAAATCGGCATCAAATTCCCAAATCTCAAACGCAATTGTTAGGAATAAAGCTAGTAATAGGCTTCCACTTATATTAATTATTAAAGTATTTAATGGAATGTTTTCTCTGTAACTTATTATATCGTAACCTTTAATTAAAAATCTAAGCAGCGCACCTAAGGCTCCACCTATACCAATATAAAAATACTTACTTATATTAATCATCTCCTAATTCAAAAAAATAATAACCCCAACAAAAACATATAGCCCTTGTAGGAGTCATTAGCAATCAGCACTTAAAGGCGAACTCCATCGCCTAATAACATACATCAAGTATTCTAACATAGCTTTTCAATTATTGCCATATTTATTTTAACCTTTAAAAAATCGTTTTATCAACTAACTAGTTTAAAAAACATTGACAAAGCAAATAATATCGATTAATTTAAATATATAAGTTAATACTCCAAGGTGATGATGTCCACCTTAATTATCTCATTAGAGATTGATGACTTCTGCATAATAGGCAGAGGTTTTTTTATTTATATGAACGAATTGTTGAAAATTTACGAGCTTCTACTTCTAAAGCGGAACTATTAAATCTCAAAGAAGAAGACATGTTCAACGATGACTGTTTTAATCATCTAAATTATAAATTTAAAAATTATGCAAAACAAAGTAAACTTGGCAATAACACAATACTAGCTACGGTATTTCAACCACCAATGGCAAATAAATTTTTCATATTATTCAATAGAATTATTACAACATCCCATGTACATATTTTAACCAATACTGAGCTAGTTATCATTGAAGAAGATAATAAAAAAAATAATAGAAAGGTCAATTATGGAGGAATATGGACATTTATACCCTTAAATAAAATTTCTAAAATAATGTTTCATGAGAATTCTACTGACGGCAAACTGATTCTATCTGTTTTCCAAGCAGATAAATTCCACATTGACTCGATATATTCAATTGAATACAAAGAAAATCTAATGTCTTTTGTAAAAACATTCAATGAAATGCAAAATGAGTAATCATTCCTTTAAAACTTATTTTGAGACTCAATTTGTAAGAGACCTTCTTTTCTCCAAAGGCCACCAGCGTAACCAACCATTTTGTTGTTTGCCCCAATAACTCTATGACAAGGCACTATAATAGCTAGCTTATTTTTATTATTTGCACCACCAACTGCCCTAGAAGCTTTTGGGTTACCGACCTTTTGAGCGATATATCCGTAGGATACTGTTTTACCATAAGGAATTTCTGTGAGAGCTTTCCAGACTGCTATTTGAAAGTCGGTACCTGATAATTTATATTTTACATCAAAAATGTTTCTTTTGCCTTCAAAAAACTCTGAGAACTCGGTCTTAGCTTGTTGAATGATTGGTATATCGCTTTCTTCATAAGTAGAATCATCAACAAAGGAGACGCTAATAAGTGCATCTTCACAAGCTTCAATTTCTATATTCCCCATTGGTGATGATAAATAGCCATAAAACATATTACTTTCATTTAATTTATTAGTTTCATTCAATTGACCTTTCATTCGAGTTCCTCCAATTCAAGATTAATTATACTTCCTCTGTTTCCATTGATTCTGGATCACTAAATAAAGCATTAGCGAAATCTTTTGCATTAAACTTCTGTAGATCATCAATGCCTTCACCTACGCCAATATATTTGACAGGGATGCCTAGCTCTGATTGTATGGCGATCGTTATGCCACCTTTAGCTGTTCCGTCGAGTTTAGTAAGGACAATGCCTGTAATTTCTGTGACTTCTTTAAACAACTTTGCTTGTTGGAGTGCATTTTGACCAGTAGTACTATCAAGTACAAGAAGTACTTCTTTATGTGCTTCTGCATAATCTCTATTAATAATCTTAAAGATTTTTTTAAGTTCATCCATTAGGTTTTTCTTGTTGTGAAGTCGACCTGCTGTATCGCAAATAAGTAGATCTACGTTTCTAGCTTTTGCTGCTTGAACTGCATCATAAACGACTGCACCTGGATCAGAATTTTCTTGTTGTGATATGATTTCTACATTTGCACGATTAGCCCATTCAGCTAATTGATCTATTGCAGCAGCTCTAAAGGTATCGGCTGCAGCAACTATAACTTTTTTCTTGTCTTGTTTGTATTGGTGAGCAAGCTTTCCAATGGTTGTTGTTTTGCCTACACCATTCACCCCAATGACTAAAATAACGGATTTTTTTTGAGTAAAAGCATATGCATCTTCACTAATCGTCATTATTTCTTCTATTTCTTCTTTTAATAAACCTCGAACTTCTGAAGGATCTTTGATTTTTTGTTCTTTCACTTTCACTTTTAAGTCTTCTATAATTTTAACTGAAGTACTGACACCTAAATCTGCAATGATTAGCGCTTCTTCAAGTTCTTCATAGAATTCATCATCAATTTTAGTAAACCCACTAAATACTTGTTCAACAGAATTTATCATATTGGCTTTTGTTTTTGATAGGCCACTTACTAGCTTGCTAAAAAACCCTGATTTTTTCTCTTCTGACATAATATTTCCTTTCTTAATCTTCTATAGAATCTTCCAATAGTTTAACCGATACTTGGGTAGAAATACCCTTCTCTTGCATTGTAATACCATATAGGGAATCAGCTGCTTCCATAGTTCCTCTACGATGTGTAATAATAATAAATTGTGTGTTTTTAGCTAGCTTTTTAAGATAATTAGCAAATCTAGTTACATTTGAATCATCTAAGGCAGCTTCAATTTCATCTAATACGCAAAATGGCGATGGTTTCAAGCTTTGAATAGCAAATAGCAATGCAATTGCTGTAAAAGCCTTTTCTCCACCTGAAAGCAAGTTCATGCTTTGCAATTTCTTTCCTGGTGGTTGAGCAATAAGTTCGATACCTGATTCTAAAATATCTTCACCTACAGCTATTTCAAGCATTGCCTTTCCGCCACCAAATAATTCACGAAATACTTCATTAAATTTAATAGAAATCTCTTTAAATTTCAGTTTAAATTGTTCAATCATTTGTTGATGTAGCTCTTCAATAACCTTTTTAAGCATCTCTTCTGCTCTAAGTAGGTCTTCCTTTTGATCCATAAGGAAGCTGTATCTTTCTGATACTGACTTAAATTCTTCTATTGCATTGACATTAACATCTCCAAGTTCTTTAATGTTTCCTTTGATTTCCATTATCATTTTCTTTAAGTTAGCTACTGAACCTAATTCTTCATCCTTTAAGTACAATGCATTGTTATAGGTTAGCTCATATTCATTCCACATATAATCGATTTGATTTTCTCGTTGGAGTTCATATTTTTCTTTCGTGTTTTGTAGTCTAAGAATATCTTTTTCTAGGAGATTCACTTTTTCATTTTGTTCTTCACGAAGTTTATATAAGTTTTGTTGCTCTTCTAATACTTTTTGCTTGTTTGCTTGACGCACTTCTATTTCTTTTTGTGCCTCTGTGAGCTTGATTTCCAATTCCTTCATTTCCAGCTCAAAGCTAAGGATTGCTTTTTCCTTTTCACTGATATCTTGATTACTTTTTTGAATTTCTTCTTTATTTCGAGAAATTTGATTGTTTATTTCAGACAAATCTCTGCTCATTCTAGTCGTATTTTCTACCGTATTTTCAAGCTGTTGCTTTAGTGCTGAAACTTCAACTCTCATGACTGTAAGCTCTTCAGCAAGTTGATCCTTAAGGTTCTTCTTGTCTTGGATTTCATCAGTTAATTGCTTTACCGAACTTTCATCAGTCGTATTTTCGGCCTGAGTACCATCCAATAAGAGGTCTAATTCTGAAGTGGCTTTTACAATTTGTGCTTCTTGACCATATAATTGATCTAGTTCCATTTTAATTTCTTTTTTCTCTTCATTAAATTGCTCTTGTTCTTTTTCTAACTGTTTAAGTTTTAAAGAAATTTCATTTATTTTCAAATTCACTTCATATTCTTGTTTCGTAATCGCTTCAATATCGTTTTTATCACTTGTATAATCGTCACTTAATAAGATGTATTGCTTTTTTAAATCTTCAAGTTCTTTGCTAAAAATATTGATTTGTTTTTCATAGTTCTCAATATCATTCTTTCTTGATAGAAATTGATTGCTTCCATTTTTATGCGCTCCCCCAGTTAAAGAACCTCCTGGATGAATTAAGTCTCCTGAAAGCGTAACTATTTTCAATGAATAATTATACTTTTTAGCGATTCCAATAGCATGATCAATGTTATCAACTACTAGAACTCGTCCTAATAAATATTCAATAACATTAGAAAAACGTTTTTCACAGTTTACCAATTCTGAAGCATAACCAATAAAGCCAACCTCTTTTTTTGAGAAGGGCCTGTGAAAGACTTCCTTGCTTTTAACACTTACAATCGGTAAGAAAGTTGCTCTACCAAACTTGTTGTTTTTTAAATATTGAATTAAATTTTTTGCTGTTGTTTCATCATCAGTTACTATGTTTTGAACACTGCCGCCTAGTGCAATCTCAATTGCAGTTTCATAAGTTTTATTCACTTCAATTAGATCTGCAACAACCCCCATAACCCCTTTGGCTTCTACAGCACCACTCTTTTTAATCTCCATTATCTTTTTAATACTGTAGCTATAGCCTTCATAGTGATCTGACATCTCACTTAATGCTTTGAATTTTGACTGTGTTGTATGTAATTGTTCGCTTTTCCCTCTAACTAGCTGTTCATATTTTGAGATTTCAATTTCTTTTTTAGCTAAAGTACCTTTTAAATCGTCTTTTTTTAGTGCTAATTTCTGTTGATTAATGAGTGTTATATCTAGTTCATTCTGATAATCATTTACGCCAATTAGCCTTGAATTATGTGTTTCAACAAGATTTTTATCACGTAAATCTAAGGTTGCTTTTCTAGCTTCAACGTTTTCAAGCATCGTATGATATCTTTGAATTTTTGTTTTAACATTGGAAATTTCGTTTAAGCGTTCTATTCTATTCGTACGAATTTGTTCAATCTTAAACTCATCCTCTAATATAATTGCTCCAAACTTTTCAAATTCACCTTGCTTTTCAACTAAGACTGATTCTTTTTCTTTACAACTTGTTTTTATATCATCTAAGCTTTCTAAGTAAGTTGTTTTTTCAACCTGACCACGTTCTTTTTTTGATTCCAGTTCTTCGTTAAGGTTTTGAATACGTTCACAGTTCTTACTTAAGTTAGAAATTTGTTCTTTGACCAGTTCAATGCTACTTTCTTTTTTCTCTTTATCTATTGCAAAATGAGTAGCAATTTCTTTCTTTGCATCTATTTCATTTTCAAGCTTTTCTATGTGATTGGCTAACTTAGAATATTGTTCCTTAATCTTTTCATTACCAGCTCTAAGGTCCTCTATTTGTCCGTTAGAAATATTTTCTTTTTCAGTTATTTCATCAATGCTTTGATTTAGTTTTTCCGATTCATTAATAAAAATATTAACTTCATATTTCTTCAAATGTTCTTTATGCTCTAAATATTGTTTAGCTACAAGTGCTTGATCCTTAAGTGCATCTTGTTGACCATGTAACTCTCTCACAATATCATTTATTCTAACAAGATTTTGTTTTTCTTCTTCAAGGTTTTTTTCAGCAACCATCTTTCTTTTTTTGAACTTAACAATACCAGTTGCTTCATCAAAAAGCTCTCTTCTATCATCCGGTTTTGAAGACAATATTTTGTCTATTTGTCCTTGTCCAATAATTGAATAACCTTCTTTTCCAACTCCTGTATCCATAAATAGCTCATGAACATCCTTCAAACGACATTCTACACCATTAATAGAATATTCACTTTCACCTGAACGATAGACACGTCTAGAAATCGTTACCTCCGAATAATCAATTAACATTTTCATATCATGATTATCAATCGTAAGATCAACTTGACAATAACCTAGTGGTTTTCTTGTTTCCGTTCCGGCAAAAATAACATCTTGCATTTTAGCACCACGAAGAAGCTTAGCGCTCTGTTCACCTAAAACCCATCTAACAGCATCGGCAATATTGCTTTTTCCACTACCGTTAGGGCCAACAATTGCTGTTATGCCTTCATCAAACTTAAAAACCATCTTTTGAGCAAAAGACTTAAAACCATACATATCAATGCTTTTTAAATACATCTATTTATCCTCGCATTTTTCCGCTCTATAAAATGGGCTGACACATGTCAGCTCATTTTACTAAACTTTCGTATTATGACAATATATATTGAACGATCTGTAATTGTATAATTATAAATTGTTCACTATCCATTGCTATGTCAATTTTTTTATTGCATCTGAGGCTGCCTCTTGCTCTGCAGCCTTTTTACTTCTGCCTGAACCTTGACCTATTACCTTATTCTTATGTCTTACAACGACCTCAAATATTTTATTATGATCTGGTCCACTTTCAGTTACAACAACATACTCTAATGGTTTTTCACTTACCTTTTGGATCAATTCTTGTAAATGAGTTTTGCTATCTACAAAAAGCTTTTTCTTTTCAACATCCTTTAAAAGAGTGTTATACACAAATTCTGTAGTTGCTTCAAGACCCCCATCTAAATAGATTGCACCAATCAAAGCTTCAATCGTATCCGACAATACTGATGATCTATTTCTTCCTCCAGAATTTTCTTCACCTTTTCCTAGCATGATGAAATCCCCTAAGTGAATCTCTTTTGAAAATTTCGCTAGCGTTGGTTCGCATACAATGCTCGCCCTAAGTTTAGTTAATTCACCTTCTAACATATCTGGATATTTTATAAAAAGATAATAGCTTGTTACTATTTCTAGAACTGCATCTCCTAAAAATTCTAATCGTTCATTATTCTCTTCTTTTGACATTTTATTCTCATTTGCATAAGAACTATGTACTAGCGCTTGTTCAAGTAATTTAATATTTTCAAATTGATAGCCGATATTGTTTTGAAATTGCTCTAAGTTACACTCAACTAACATATTACTCCCACCTTTATTATATTCTAATAGTCCTACCGTCTTCCATAACATGGAATTTATTATAACATATTTATTTAAAAGCTACAAGGTAACTACAAGAAAATCGGCTATGTTAAATCATAACTTTCATTACTATCTGCCACTTTTCTAAATTCATATGTATACGTTTCATAGTATCAAGAAAATCGGCTGTGATAAATAGAACATTCGTTACCTTTCTGCCGCTTTTCTAATTTCTGATGTATACATTTCATAGAATCAAGAAAATTGGGTGCGTTAAATCATAACTCTCGTTACCTATCTGCGATCTTATGTAAACAAACAACCTGGGCGTTCTTTCGAACGCTCAGGTTGTTGACAATTTAATTAATTATCAATTAACGAAACAGAGATAAAAGCATTTTTTCTTCGAAATTAATACGAAAGGCAGTAAGTGTTCATTTTTCGCCTGACCGGCCGAAGGGTAAGGCCAGAAAAATGAACACTTACTGCCAATAATGTATACACCTATCTGAAAAAATGCTTTTGTCGACAGCCCGAGCGTTCTTTTGAACTCTCTTGTTATATTAATCTTCTATTTCTTCTATTTTACTTTTTAACAATTCAACCGCATTTCCAACAGTTTCAATACCTTTAGCCAAATCCTCATCAGTAATTTCAATTTTAAACTCGTCTTCTAATGCTGAAATAATATCAACTAAATCCAATGAATCAACTCCTAAATCATCGGCAAAACTCATATCCTCACTAATTTTTCCTGAATCATAATTGGCATATTTCGCAATAATTTCTAACAACTTGCTGTTATCCATATTTTTATACCCCTTTCAAATTATTCGCTTTTTTTTGTGTTCAACCTATTATTAACCTTTTTTAACCCATTATATACTCTAAGCATTATAAACTTAATTTTTGCTTGATCTTTTCATTCACTTTCTCTTTATAAAATGTATTACATTGAAGGATTGTGTTCTTCATGGCTTTTGAATCTGAACTACCGTGGGTTTTTACAACAAGTCCATTAAGACCTAATAAAGGTGCTCCTCCATACTCAGCATAATCTAAAGTTTTCATCATTTTCTTCAATGAGCTCTTAATTAAAATCGCGCCAATTTTAGAAACAAATGATGATAATATCGCTTTTTTAATCATACCTAGTAAGGACATTGCAAAACCTTCAGTATATTTTAATATAATGTTGCCAACAAAACCATCACATACTATAACATCAACATTTCCTTTTGAAATATCTCTTGCTTCTATATTACCCACAAAATGAATAGATGGTTCTTCTTTTAATAAGGCAAAGGTTTCTTTTGCAAGATTATTTCCTTTTTCTTCTTCCTCACCTATATTAACAAGAGCAATACTTGGAATTTTTTTATTCATAAAACTTTCATAATAAATAGAACCCATTTGTGCGAATTGAACTAACTGTGAAGGTTTACAATCAACATTTGCACCACAATCAAGTAGCAAGGTAAAACCTTTTTCATTTGGAATAAAGGAAGCCAATGCCGGTCTTTCAATACCTTTAATTCTACCAACAATAATTGTTCCTCCAGCAAGTACTGCACCAGTACTACCAGCTGAAACAAAGGCTTCTGCTTGTTGTTCCTTCACTAATCTTAGTCCTACTACAATGGATGAGTCTTTCTTACGTCTAATTGCCATAACGGGTGACTCGCAATTCTCAATAATCTCATCTGCATTAACAACAACTACTTGTTCCTTGTTATAGTTATGCTTTTTGAGTTCCTCTTTTATTAGCGCTTCTTTTCCAACTAATAAAACCTGTATGTTTTTTTCATGATTAATTGCTTCTATACAACCTGTCACCACAGAATTAGGAGCGTGGTCTCCTCCCATTGCATCAACTGCTACTCGTAGGTAGTTCATGTTTCGCCCCCTTAATGTCTTATACTGATAATATACTAAATTTCTTCTTGTTTTTCAATATATATTTTTTTATTTATTAACTTATTGTTCATATTCCTTCTCATTAAAAATGCGTCACCTTTTGGGGAACGCATTCTTTTCATGTTTATACTTATTCTGTTACGATTACTACTTTATTTTTGTATGTGCCACAAGCTTTACAAACTCTATGGGACATAACAAGTGCTCCACATTTACTACATTTTCCTAAGTTAGGAGCAGTTAGTTTCCAGTTTGCTCTACGGCTGTTTCTTCTTGCTTTGGATACCTTGCGTTTTGGTACTGCCATTTATCTTTACACCTCCTTAAAATTCTCATCATATAAGGCTTTTAATCCCGCAAATCTAAGGTCAATATTGTCATTTTCACAATTACAACTAGCTAAATTTAAGTTTGTCCCACAAGTTTTGCAAATGCCCATACAGTCTTCCTTGCATAGCATCTTCATAGGAAAGTTAACAAATATTTCGTTTAAAGCTAACTTCTCTAAATCTAAATTATAGCCTTCCATAAAAGCTTCTTCATCTTCGACAACCTTATCAATCCTAACTTCTTTAGAAAAATCAGCTTCTAAATGATATTTTGTTGGTTCATTACATCTATCACAATTTAAAATAAGTATTGTTTTGACCAAACCATTTACTAAAATTTCATTATTTGCAACTTTTTCTAATTCAAGATTGATAGAAACATCATCTTGAACTTGGGCTGTTTCGTTACCGAATTGAATATCTTTAATGATAATTGTTTTTTCTATCTTTGCAAATTGCAAATCATTTGTAAAGATATTTGTTAAATTTATTTGCACAACAATCACTCCTTCTGCAAATATATTTTACTGTAAAAACAATAGGTTAAGAAAATCGGTTATATCTTTAACCACAAGTAATTATACAGATATAAAAACTTTTTGTCAACACAAAATCGTCATATTTTATAGATTAACGATGTCACAATTTATACAAAGTACAGATATTAATTCATATTTGTTGATACTCCCATTATAGGAATCTCATTATACCATGTATAAATTACTTATTCCACAATTCTATTTCACTTTTTGTTCCTAATACAAAGTGATTGTTTTGTACTTCAATAAACTCAGCAGCATCATAGTCAATACCTGTCTTATCATAATGTTTTCTTTTTCTATATCTTTCATACATTGGATTGGGATGCGGTATTGCTGATAACAAGGACTTTGTATATGGATGAATAGGATTGTTATATATATCTTCTGCATCACCTAACTCTACTATTCTACCTAAATGCATAACCCCAATTCTATCACTAATGTATTTAACCATAGATAAATCATGGGCAATAAAAATAAAGGTGAGTCCTCTGTCCTTTTGAATCTGTTTCAACAAATTAACAACCTGTGCTTGAATAGATACATCAAGTGCACTAATTGCTTCGTCTGCGATTACAAAGGTTGGTTCAACGATCAAAGCCCTTGCAATTCCAATTCTCTGTCTTTGTCCACCACTGAATTCATGAGGATATCTGTGGGCATGTTCTCTAGACAAACCTACTATTTCAAGCATTTGATACACTTTTTCTTCTCTTTCTTCATCTGATTGATAAAGTTTGTGTATATCTAATCCTTGCGCAATAATATCCATAACTTTTTTCCTAGGATTTAAGGATGCCATAGGATCTTGAAAAATCATTTGCATTTTCGTCCTAAGCATCTTTTCAGTTTCCCTGTCAATGTGTCCTGATATTTTCTTGTTTTCAAAAACCACTTCACCGTTAGTCGGATTATAAAGCCTTATAATACTTCTACCAGTCGTAGATTTTCCAGAACCACTTTCACCAACCAATCCGAAAGTTTCTCCACGATAAATATTAAAGGATATATCATCAACAGCTTTTACAATTCCCTTTTTTCCTAAATTAAAATGTTGTTTTAAATTTTTTACTTCTAATATAATATCTTTATTATTTTCCATCTTTTAATACTCCCTTCTTCATTTCTTCAATTCGTTTAAATAAAGATTGGGGCATTTCGATTTTAGGAGCATCCTCATGTAATAGCCAAGTTGCTGCATAATGAGTATCTGTTATTTTGAAAAACGGTGGCTGCTCTTCTAAATCGATATTAAGAGCAAATTCACTTCTAGCTGCAAATGCATCTCCTTTAGGAGGATATAGCAAATTCGGCGGTGCACCATGAATAGAATACAATTCATTTTCTTTGTCATCCATATCTGGAACAGAAGCCAGTAACCCCCAGGTATAAGGATGTTTTGGCTCATAAAACACTTCGGCTGAATCGCCATATTCAACTATTTTTCCTGCATACATAACTGCAATTCTATCAGCAACATTTGCCACTACCCCTAAGTCATGAGTAATAAATATGATGGATAATCCGATTTTGGATTGTAATTCTTTAATTAGTTCTAATATTTGAGCTTGTATTGTAACATCTAAGGCTGTTGTTGGTTCATCTGCAATCAATACCTTAGGATTACATGCCAATGCAATTGCAATAACGATACGTTGTCTCATACCACCACTTAATTGATGGGGATATTGTTTATATCTCTTTTCTGGGTCAATGATTCCAACAAGCTCAATGAGTTCAACTGCTTTCACTTTTGCGGTTTTTTTATCTAAACCTTGATGCTCAATTAAACTTTCAGAAATTTGATATCCGACCGTCATAGTCGGATTAAGTGAGGTCATTGGATCTTGAAAAATCATAGCAATTTCCTTGCCTCTAATTGCAACCATTTCTTTTTTTGATAGTTTGGTTAAATCCTTGCCTTGATAAATAACCTCGCCATCATCAATCATACCATTTTTAGCTAAAATTCCCATAAGTACCTTCGTTGTTACTGATTTGCCTGATCCACTCTCTCCTACAATAGCTAGGGTTTCACCTTTATACAAATCAAAATCAACACCTCTGATGGCTTTAACAGTACCATTGTGGGTTTTAAAAGAAACATGTAAATTTTTTACTTCTATTATTTTTTCCATAATACACCACCTCTACTGTTGTTTCATTTTAGGATCTAAAGCATCACGCATACCATCAGCTACTAAGTTAAAGCTAACCATTAATATTGCTAACACAACTATTGGTGAAACAATAATGTGTGGATACACCAATATAGACTTATATCCGTCATTAATGAGAACCCCTAAGGATGCCAATGGTGGTTGAAGACCTAAACCTATGAACGCCAAAAAGGATTCATAAAATATCGCACTTGGAATTGAAAACATACTCATTATGATTACTTGTCCAAAAATATTTGGAAGTAAATCTACAACTAATAATGTTGATGTTTTAGCACCTAATGTCTTTGAAGCTAATATAAAATCGAGCTCTTTGAGCTTTAATACTTGTGAACGTACAACACGACTCATTCCAATCCAGCCTGTGATAACCAATGCCAAGGAAATGGAAATGATACCGGGGTTTAACACAATAACAAATAAGGTTACAATAACCAAGTTCGGAATACCGCTTAGCACTTCAATAATACGTTGCATAAAGGTGTCTAGCCTACCGCCAACATATCCCGAAACTAAACCATAGCCCATTCCAATAAACATATCAATAATTACAGCAAGGAAAGCAATGTAAAGCGATACTCTTGTGCCAACCCAAACTCTTGTCCATAAATCTCTGCCTAAAGTATCGGTTCCAAACCAATAATAAACATCCTCTAAGCCTCGTTCTTCATATACATTTATGCCATTTTGCTTACCATCAAATATACCGAGCTTTTCTATACCTTGAATTCTTGCAGGTAGATTAATATGCTCATCGACTTTACTTCTATACGTATGTGCTGTCATTGACGGACCAAAAAATGCAAAAAAAGCAATCATAATGATTAAGAAAATGCCTACTACTGCACCTCTGTTCTGACGAAACCTTAATCTTACATCTTTCCAGAAGCTAATACCTTTATAAACTACATCAGTTTGAAAATCTTCATTATTTAGAATTCTTTCAAAGGATTTTTTGTCGTACTTTTGATCAAGCTGGTTCATTATTCTCCTCCTTTAGCAACACGAATTCTAGGGTCAATTACACCATATATAACATCAATAAATAAAGCCATTATAATATAAAACAAACTATAAAAGAAAGAAATAGCAATAACAACATTAAAATCATTTACACTTATTGCTGTTACCAATAAGTCTCCAATACCTGGTATTCCAAAGATTCTTTCAATAACTAATGAACCTGTCATTAACCCTACAGTTAATGGACCAAGTACGGTTACAACAGGAATTAATGCATTTCTAATAGAATGTCTAAATATAACCTTCTTTGGCGTTAAGCCTTTTGCTTCTGCAAGCATAATATAATCAGAACCTAAAACCTCTACCAGTTCAGTTCTCATAAATCTTGCAACTGTTGCAATTACAAACATAGATAAGGAAATCGTTGGTAATATACTTGATTGTATAGGTTTGTAAATATTATAAGTCATCGGAAATATTGGAAAACCTGCTAGCGTTAGCTTATATCCCAAAAAATAACTCAAACCGAGTGCAAATACATAGGAAGGAATTGATATTCCAATAACAGCAAAAACTGTTGTCATGGTATCCCACTTTGAATTTTTATACACAGCTGCGATAGAAGCTAAAACAACACCAATGAGCGAACCAAAAATTAATGCTTGTAAACCTAACCTCATAGAGATAGGCATTCTACTTTTTAGCATTCTTGAAACAGGAGCATTTTTTTCAATGGTATAGGATACTCCAAAGTCTCCTTTGAAAATGTTTTTTGTATAGATTACAAATCTTTCTGCCATTGGCTTATTCAATCCATACTTTTCATATAATAATTCTTTTTGTTGCTCATTCAATTTTTCATCATTGAAAGGTGATCCTGGCATGAATTCCAATAACAAAAATAACAACGATAAAATTACGAGCATTGTAACTATTGAAATAAGCAATCGTTTACCAATATATTTTAACATTGTTCCAACTCCATGTAGATTTATTTTTTACTAAAAAAGTTCTGCATAAGAAATTTGAAAAGTGTCTAAAAGACATACTTAAACGCCTCAAATGAGGCGTTTTGTATATCTTCCAGTAGCTTATAATTACACTTACAAATCAGTGAGAGATTGACTCCCACTGATTTGATGAATTGTACTATTAATCAGCTATTTTTACATTTTTATAAATGAATGGTACACCAACTGCATGGCTCTCAATACCTGTTACTTTAGGATTAATCAAGAAAGCATAACCACTTTGAAATAATGGAGTAATTGCTCCATCTTCTTCTAAGAAAATACGTTCTGCTTCAATCATTGCATCCCAACGACCTTGAGGATCGCCAGCTAGTTTACCTTTTGATGAATCTTGAACCAATAAATCATAAGCAGCATTTTCATACTTAGGATAGTTCAGTGTTGCACCCGTTAAATAAAGTTCTAAGTAAGTAAGTGGGTCAGCATAATCTGGTCCCCAACGAGTAATCCCTACTTCGAAATCGCCAGCTGTCATAAGTGCCAATCTATTTTTCTTTGGTTGCGCTTTTAAGCTCACTTTAATTCCAGGCAAATTCGTTTCAAGTTCTGCTTGAATAAATTCAGCAGTTTTCTTAACTGTACCATCATCATCAAACAATAATTCTATTTCAATAGTATCACCAAGTTCTGCTTTAGCTTTTGTCCAATATTCTTGCGCTAATGCAACATCATATACGCTATAAGTTCCAGCAGATTCTCTGAAATCTTTACCGTCTGGTCCAGTAGCTAATCCAATTGGAATAATGAAATCTGCTACATTTGAACCATCGTTTAATATTTTATCAACGATTTGTTGTTTGTTGATTGCATGTTGGAATGCTTTTCTAACATTTACATTAGAAAACACTTCTGTTTGATTGTTAGGGCAAACATACCATAAGTAACCAGATTCAATTTGAGTATAAGCTTCAGTCGTTTTGTATTTGTCAACTAGCTCTGCAGCTAATTTAACAACATCTTGATTTCCACTATCATATTCTAAAGTAGCTGTTTGATTATCTTTCATTACTCTATAATCTAAACCTGCAATTGTTACGTTAGCAGCATCATAATAAGCTGCATTTTTGTCAAGTTTAAATCCATAACCTTTTTCCCATGTAGTCATTGTAAAAGGACCATTTGCTAAAAGGTTTTCAGGAGAAGAAGCATAATCAGCACCTTTTTCTGTAACAAACTTTTCATTTAAAGGAAAGAATGTAGAAAATGCTGTTAATGATAAGAAGTAAGGAACTGGTCTGTCTAAGGTAACAACTAAAGTCTTGTCATCTTGAGCAACAACACCTAATTCTTCACCAGGTACTTCGCCAGCAACTACTTTATCAGCATTTAAAATTCCTGCAACTCCACCAATGAAGTTATATTCACTAGCTTGCTCAGGACTAAGTAGACGTCTCCAACTAAATACAAAATCAGCTGCAGTAACAGGATCACCATTACTCCATTTTGCATCATCTCTTAACGTAAATGTATACGTTAATTGATCTTCACTAACTTCATAGCCTTTTGCTATAGCTGGAATAAAATTACCATCTTTATCCACAGTATATAATCCTTCAATTGTCGCAGCAATTACTTCAAAGGATAAACCATCTGTAGCAACATGTTGATCCATAGATGGAAGATCAACCTCTTGTGCTAGTCTTAGATATTTTCCTGCAGTAGTAGGTTCTTCTTTCTTTCCACACCCCGAAAAAGTGCCAACAATCATAACCATTAGCATTAAAAAAACGATTATTTTTTTCATAATATCCTCCTTGTTTTTTTCTTGAACTATCTTAATTCATGAATTCGATTATACGCTATGACACAAATAATGTCAACAAATTTCCAGCTCAAGTTGACGTAATTGATTGGTTTTCCGTCATTTTTCACGAAAATATACTCTTGTAATTTGCACTTCCTAACGTTAAAGCAGTGTTTTGGTGCAACGATGCAGGATTACCTTCAAAGCGCAGGAAAATCTGCTGCACCGCGTTAAATCCCAAATTGCCTTTCTGCGCTTTCCATATATATGCCAAATCTTTCCTACCAAATAAAAAAAGGACGTCTATAAACTATAAGACGCCCTCAGTAAATCGAATTATTCTTGAACTAATTTCAATGTTTCTCTTGCAATCATTAGTTCTTCATTTGTTGGAATTACTAATGATCTTACTTTTGCATTAGGTGATGAAAAATCTCTTTCAGTACTTCTACATTTATTAAGCTCAACATCAACTTCTACACCTAAATATGTTAAATACTTACATACATTTTCTCTCATATCACCATTGTTTTCACCAAGACCAGCAGTAAAGACAACTGCATCTATTCCATTCATGGAAGCTGCATATGATCCAATGTATTTTGCTACTCTGTATTCAAAAACATCCATAGCTAATTTAGCTTGTGCATGTCCATCAGCGATCGCATCTTCAATATCTCTAAAGTCACTTGAATATAAGGATAATCCTAAAATACCTGATTTTTTATTTAATAGGTCAATAACTTGGTCTAAACTAATACCTTCTTTATTCGCAAGGAATTGAATAATTGCTGGATCGATATCACCACTTCTTGTTCCCATTAGTAAGCCTTCAAGAGGAGTGAATCCCATACTTGTATCAATAGATTTACCACCATCAACTGCACAAATACTTGCACCATTTCCAAGGTGACACACAACTATTTTAAGGTCTTCGATATTTTTACCTAAAAACTCAGCAGTTCTGTTTGCAACATACTTGTGAGATGTTCCATGAAAACCGTATCTTCTAAGCTTGTATTTTTTGTAATAGTCATAAGATATACCGTATAAATATGCTTTATCAGGCATTGTTTGATGGAAAGCAGTATCAAATACGCCAACCATTGGTACATTTGGCATTAATTGTTTGAAAATATCAATTCCAATAAGATTTGCTGGATTATGCAATGGTGCAAGCTCACAACACGCTTCTACAGCTTCAATAACCTCATCCGTAATAATATTTGATCCTGAGAAGAATTCACCACCATGAACAATACGATGTCCAATAGCTTTTATTTCATCCATGCTTTTAATTACACCATATTCTGTAGAAACGAGTGCATCTAATACATAGGAAACAGCGTCTTTATGATTGGCCATTGGGCCTTCAATTGTAATTGCTTTCTTTCCCTGTGGTTTATGTTTAATTTTTGAACCTTCAATACCTATTCTGTCACAAATACCCACTGCTAAGACAGTTTCGTTACTCATATCAAGTAATTGATACTTAAGTGATGAACTTCCACAATTAATAACTAAAATATTCAAAATGATGTTCTCCTTTTTTGGTAGCTTATTGTTATTATTTATCTTGTGCTTGAACAGCTGTTATTGCAACAACACCTACAATATCTTCTGCAGTACAACCTCTAGATAAATCGTTTACTGGTTTTGCTATACCTTGTGTAATTGGTCCGTATGCTTCTGCCTTTGCTAATCTTTCCACTATTTTATAACTAATATTACCTGAATCTAAATCAGGGAATACCAATACATTTGCATTTCCTGCAACGGGATTACCTGGTGCTTTTGATGCCCCAACACTTGGAACAATAGCAGCATCTAACTGGAATTCACCATCTAGTTTCACATTAGGGTATGCTTCCTTTGCCAGTTTTGTCGCTGATGTTACTTTATCTACGTCAGCATGCGCTGCACTACCCATTGTAGAATGCGATAACATCGCAACGATTGCTTCTTGACCTACCAATTGTTCGAATGATTTAGCTGAACTTCCAGCAATTGAAGCCAATTCTTCTGCTGTAGGATTTTGAACCAAGCCACAATCTGAAAATACAAAAGTTCCATTTGCTCCAAATTCACAATTAGGAACAACCATAACAAAAAATGAAGATACCAATTTTGTTCCAGGTGCTGTTTTAAGAATTTGTAAGGATGGTCTAAGTACATTTGCAGTTGAATTAACTGCACCTGCAACCATACCATCAGCCATTTCTTCTTTAACCATCATAACACCTAAAAATAATGGATCTTCTGTTAATAGCTTTTCTGCTTGCTCTGCTGTCATACCTTTGCTTTTTCTAAGTTCAACTAAAGCATCAACATATTCGTTCATTTTTTCAAAGGACTTTGGATCAATAAATGTTGCAGCATTTAAATCTAAGCCTTCGCTTACCTTAAGGATTTCGACTTTATTACCAATTAGAATAATATTGGCAATGCCTTCTTCAAGGATTTGATGGGCCGCTTCAACAGTTCTTCTTTCTAGAGATTCTGGAAGAACGATTGTTTGCTTATTTGTTCTTGCTCTGTCTTTTATCGTATTAATAAAGCTCACGATGATACCCCTTTCATTTCTTGTAATAGTTTATATTTAAACAAAATTTCACTTCACGTTTATACAACCACTTCTATTATAATAAACTTGTTCTTTGTATACAATGATTATTTTGCATTTTCTTGTTCTTTTTTTAATACAACTAACTTATGCTGGTCAGAAATTGCTTCGTTTTTATGAAAAACCAGAAACTCCTATGAGTAATTTGTTGCAATTGACATGATATTATTCTATAGTGGATATGAATGGTAGATTTTGTTAAGCAAATCTTACAGATATAACTTTAAAGGGGTATTAAGATGAATGTTGTTGGATTAATTACGGAGTATAATCCTTTTCATAAGGGACATCTTTATCATGTTGAGGAAGCAAAAAAGATCACAGGTTCCGATTATTGTATTGCAGTAATGAGTGGAAACTTTGTTCAAAGAGGAGACCCTGCAGTAGTAAACAAATGGGTGCGGGCTAAAAGCGCTTTGGACAGTGGTATTGATATGGTAATTGAGATTCCCGTACATTACGCAACAGCGAGTGCAGAATTTTTTTCTACTGCTTCTGTTGCTCTTCTTCATAATACTGGAATTGTAAATAGTATTTGTTTTGGAAGTGAAGAAGGAAACCTAGATACACTGGACTCAATTGCTGATTTATTAGCGAACGAACCTGAATCCTATAAGGTATGGTTGGCCCATTATTTGGATAAAGGATTTAATTATCCTACTGCTCGATCGAAAGCTTTGAAAAAGTATTTTCCTCACAACTTTGAAGATGTAATAAACTCACCAAATAACATATTGGGCATTGAATATTTGAAGGCTTTGAAGCGATTAAATTCCAAGATGAGTCCTTTTACAATAAAGCGAGTTGGGGCTGGATATCATGATGAAAGCTCAAGTGCACCTGTAGTATCTGCTACAGCAATAAGAAAACAATTAAAAGCGAATACAGAAGGGTCTGTAGTATTAGAGAGTATGTTGCCTACTAGTTCACTTGTTCATCTAAGAGAAGCTATAGACGGCAATATTGCTCCAATATTTCCCAATGATTTCTTTCCTTTGTTAAAATATAAGCTACTTACTACACATCCTAGCGAGTTGTGTAAGGTTCTTGATATTACTGAGGGTCTTGAAAATAGAATTCTATCAGCAATTTCTCAAGCTAACTCCATCGAAGTGCTTTTAGATATGGTAACTACAAAGAGATATACAAGAACAAAGATTAATAGAGCTTTGATTCACATTCTATTGGATATCGATAAGAAACCCTTTCAAACCTTCAATCACAATGGTTATTCCCAGTATATTAAGGTACTAGGATTCAACAAAAAGGCTCAGCATTTAATGAAACAAATGAAGGACTATGCAACCTTACCTATTATAACAAATGTAAAGGCTTCTTCAATGAGTTTAACATCCTTACAGAAGAAAATGCTAGATGATGAAATAAGAGCTACTAACATTTATAACACAATAGTGCTTAGTAAATTCAATCAAATTGTTAAAAATGATTATACCCAACCTGTTATTTTAACATAGTCAGAATAAATGATATAGACTAAGACTATAATGAAATAAAAAGTGTGTTTATAAAATGACGAAAAAAAATGTAATGATGTATATACTTATTATATTTGCATTAATAGTCCTACTTCGGTTTCCTAATGAAAGCATCGCTGCTGGAAAAGAAGGCTTGTTGCTTTGGTTTAATGTCATCATTCCTACCCTGTTCCCGTTTATGATTCTTTCCTATATAATTCTGCATTCACCAATTATTGATGTGATTAATAAAGTGTTTACTCCATTTTTCAAAGTACTATTTGGAGTGTCTGGAGTTGCGTCTTATGTTCTCATAATGGGTATCTTATCTGGGTATCCTATGGGGGCAATTTTAATCAATGATTTGGTTACCTCTAAAAAACTCTCAGCAAATGAAGGTAGTTATTTATTAACCTTTTGCAACAATCCAAGTCCCATGTTTGTTATTGGATTTGTTGCCTCCGCTCAGCTTTGTAACCCTAAACTTGGATTGCCTTTACTCCTTAGTATCTATTCAGGAAACTTTATAACATCGATGCTTTTCAAAAAATCTTATCCATTGACTTACAGGCCTACCCATGTGGCTCATAAACCAAACATAAATTTATCTTTTACATATATTGATGATTGTATGGCTCAAACAGCTAAAGTACTGCTGAAAGTTGGCGGCTACATCATACTTTTTTCAATTCCGACGTTGCTACTCTCAACTTTACCTATACAACATATTAGCTTTAAATTTCTAATTAGTACCCTTGATCTTACTAATGGTATTCATTTGCTAGTACATTCTTCCTGCAATCAACTATTGAAATATGCACTACTATCTTCTTTATGTGCTTTTGGTTCTTTATCCGTTGTTGGTCAAACTGCAAGCGTATTAAAAAGCTCTGGATTACCAATTAATAGATATTTTTTTTCAAAGATAATAAATGGGTCGATAACTTTTGTTTGTGCAATCATAATATTTGAATTGTATTTGCAAAATTAAACAGTTTAAGATAATACAAATAAGTAGATTTTGTATTTAGAAAGGTTGTTTAATAATATTACTGTTAACTTCTGAAATGAATATTGGCAACGACTATATATGGTCATATGGTCAATACACCAGACTGTCGACAAAAGCATTTTTTCTGATAAGTATATTCATTATTAGGAAGTAAGTGTTCATTTTTCTGGCCTTACCCTTCGGCCGGTCTAGCGAAAAATGAACACTTACTTCCTTTGGTATTAATCTTGAGGAAAAATGCTTTTATCTCTGTTTCGTTAATTGATAATTAATTTCATGGTAAACAACCTAAGGCATTGACTATGTATGGTCAATGCCTTAGGTTGTTTACTATGAAATTTTCACATGCACAGCAGAAAAGTTAGTTCTTATAAGTACAATCCTCAAAGTATATTATGTTGGTATTATCTTTTTTTACCGGTTCTTCGTACTTGTAGTTCTTGACGATTATTTTCTAGGGCTACGAGCTGTCTCTGCATATATTCTTCAAATTTTTCAAAATGTTGATTAGATTGTTGTAGTGTATCCTTAACAGCAACCTCAAGCTGAGCAATTAATTCATCCACATATTCATATGCTCCAAGCTTCATTTCCTTAGCTGTATTTTTCGCCTCGTCCATTACAACTTCTGCCTCAACATAAGCCTTTTGAACAATTTCATGATCATTCACTAATTTTGTTACTCTAAGCTCGGCATCCTTTTCAGCACTATTTGCAGCTTGCGACGCTTCTGACAGAATCTTTTCTCTTTCATCTAGAACTCTTTCTGCTTTTTTTATTTCTTCAGGTAATTTAAGCCTTAAATCAGTCATAAATTCATATATAACCTCAATATCTACCATTAACTTATTTGAAATTGGTACTTTTTTACAAGTATCAAAATAACCTTCCATCTCATCAATTAAATTGAAAATGTTATTCACTTAACTCGCCTCCAATTGCATTTATTTTTCTATCGACTATTTGTTTAAGCTCTTCATTTTTTTTATTTAAGTAATGAACAACTAATGGGGGAACCATCTTACTAGTATCTCCATTATATCTTGCAACCTCTTTAACAATGCTTGAACTTAAAAAGGAATATTCATTTCTAGTAACTAGAAATATTGTTTCAATATTACTATCAAGACTATAATTCGTTTGAGCTAGTTGAATTTCATATTCAAAATCCGAAATCGCTCTAAATCCCCTAATAATAACTGATGCATTCTGCTCTTTAACAAAATCTACTAGCAATCCCGAAAATGATTTAACCTCGATGTTATTTAAATCGAATGTTAATTCTTGGAGAATTTTAACTCGTTCCTCTGTAGAAAATAAGGGACTCTTCTGACTATTGTTTAATACTCCAACTATTAGGTGATCAACTAATTTTGCACCTCTTATTATAATGTCAAGATGCCCATAAGTAGCAGGATCAAAACTACCCGGATAAACGCCTATTCTCATGCCAACACTCCTTCTCATGTAATGATGCGTTTAAATGGCGGAAGCCACTTTTTTGTTGATAAGTAAAGTCTTACTATTGAAATTGGAAAAGCGGCAGAAGTGTAACAAGAATTATAACTCAGCACAGCCGATTTTCTTGATAAACACAAACTTACTAGTCTTAAAAATCTTTTCTTTATATATTACATAATCCTCATACTCTTCCAGGAAATCAAAGGAAGTGTGAGATGAACATTCACAAATAATCAGACCATCTTCTTGAAGTAAACTATAGGAACATAATTCTCTAAGAAGCTTTTCTTCAAAGCCTTTGTTGAAAGGTGGATCAAAAAAAATAATATCTAAGCTTATACCTCGTTCTCTTAACACCTTCAATGCTTGCATAAAATCTAATTTTATGATATCAGCATGATCAAACAATTTCGTATGCTTCAAATTTTGTTCAATACACTTCAAGGCACTTTGAGAATTTTCTACAAAATAAGCTTTTTTTGCTCCTCTACTTAGTGCTTCAATACCAATTGCACCACTACCACTAAATATATCCATAAAAAGGCAGCCTGGTAATCTATGTTGAAGCATATTAAATAGTGTTTCTTTCGTTCTATCAAGCGTTGGCCTTACATCTTGGCCTTCTGGTGCAACAAGACTTAAGCTTCTTGCTGTTCCTGCTATTACTCTCATTACATCATTCCTTCAATTATGCTATTTTTATGCATATATTATATATATTAACCTAAACCGTTGAATTGTCAATGTTTTTTTAGCTTAATAGGCCATTTGCCCTAAAAACAAAATTTCAAATAAAATCAGCTGATAGATATCAAATCCTTAATATCTGCTCTATTCCTCTGTTCCTAGTCAATAACAAAAAGGCAGTTCTTGACATGATTGTTTTCATATTAAGAACTGCCTTATGTATAAATAATACTATTAATTATACTCTAGACAAATATTCACCTGTTCTAGTATCGACCTTAATTTTGTCGTCAATTTCTACAAATAATGGCACATAAACTGTTGCACCTGTTTCAACTATTGCTGGCTTAGTTGCACCTGAGGAAGTATCTCCTTTAAATCCAGGCTCAGTATGTGTAATTACTAGCTCTGCGAAAAGTGGTGGTTCAACTCCAAAAACAGAACCGTTATGTGAAAGGATTTTAACTACATTGTTTTCCTTCACAAACTTAAGTGCGTCACCTAGTTGATCTTCTGTTAAACCAATTTGCTCATATGTTTCAATGTCCATAAAATGGAAAATTTCTCCATCTTTATACAAATACTCCATATCTTTTCTGTCGATGCGAGCTTTTGGCATCTTTTCATTAGGTCTAAAAGTTTTCTCAATAACTGCACCATTTTTTAAATTTCTAATTTTTGTACGAACAAAAGCAGCACCTTTACCTGGTTTTACATGTTGAAATTCTATTACTGTATATATATTTCCTTCATATTCCATGGTAACGCCATTTCTAAATTCACCAGCAGTAATCATAGTAAAATTTCCTCCTTACCCAAAGGGGTATTATAAAATAATTTCACGAATTCGTGAATATCATGCGAAGATCATTATTTGAAAGTTCTCACATATTTTGTCTTATATAGTTTAAATCAAAACGACAATTTTTTCAAGGTTTTTTTATTTCCGATTGTTTAAAGTTCGATTAATGTTTTTTCTGAATGAGTAAAGCTTTCATATCCATTCTCTTTGACACACACAAGATCTTCTATTCTTACTCCACCAAAATCGGGAATATAAATACCCGGTTCAACTGTGACCATCATATTTTGTTGAAGCTTTGTAAAGCCCTTTGGAGCTAATCTTGGATTTTCATGTACATTTAGCCCAAGGCTATGACCTAAACCATGCCCAAAATTCTCTGTATATCCCGCTTCATAAATTATAGTTCTAGCAACACTATCCACTTCTTGGCCAGTAAGCCCAGCTCTTAAAATCTCCAACGCCATTTTTTGAGCCTTTAATACAGTATTGTAAATCTTTTTTTGTTTGTCACTTGCTAACCCCATTACTACTGTTCTTGTCATGTCTGAACAATATCCATCATAAATACAACCAAAATCCATTGTAATAAAATCGCCCTTTTCTATCTTCTTACTTGTTGGCTGTGCATGGCAAAGAGATGAATTCTTCCCTGATGCCACGATTGTATCAAAGGACAATTTTCGCCCACCATTTTTCTTCATAAAATACTCTAATTCTAGAGCAATCTCTATTTCAGAAACACCTACTTTCATGAGAGGCAAAATATGTTCAAAAGCTCCATCTGCAATAAAGGCAGCTTCTTTTATACAAGCCAATTCACCTTCATCTTTAATCATCCTTATTTCTTCAACGATATCAATTGTTTCTATTAACTCCATATTGGGAAGTGCATCCTTCAGAGCTTTATATTGGCTATAAGATACTACTCCTGCCTCAAATCCAATATTTTTTGATCCTTCCTCTAAAATTATATTTTCAAAATTCTTAAGAATCCCCAATGCACTATGATCTAACACATTAAAACCGTGACATTGATTTGCTGCTTGTTCCATGTATCTAAAATCTGTTAATAGAATTTTTTTAGTGCTACTTATATATAAATAACCTGATGAACCAGTAAAGCCTGACAGATATCTTCTGTTCGTATCGTCATGAATAATCATAGCATCTATATTCAGTTGTTTTATCTTTGTTTGCAGTGACTTAATTCTAGTATCCATAATCCTCCATTATTGTGTCAATACTTGCTTGAAGTATTCAAGTGCTTCTATGTAGCCTTTAATGCCTTTTCCATATATTTGTTTCACGCAAACATCTTTTATGACAGAAATTTTTCTAAAATCTTCTCTTACATAAATATTGGAAATGTGCATTTCTATTGTAGGAATCATAATTGATGCAATTGCATCTCTAATTGCATAACTATAATGTGTATAAGCGCCAGGATTTATGATTACACCGTCTACTCCATCGTGATAACATTGCTGGAGTCGGTCTATAATACCACCTTCGCTGTTAGATTGAAATACCTCTACCAAAAGGTCTTCCTTTTTAGCGTAATCTAAAATATAACTCACAACCTCATTATAATTTAATTTACCATAAACACTTTTTTCTCTAATTCCTAAAAAATTTAAATTAGGTCCATTGACAACGACAATTTTTTTCACTTAACTACTCCTTTACCCATTGCTAATTTTCAGTCATCAAACTACATTTTTATAGTAAGGAAATAATTTCATCAACTACATTATCAATACTCTTACCCGTTGTTTGAATAATAATGTTTGCCGCATTTAAATAGCTTGATTCTCTTTCATCAAGTAACTTCACTATCTTTTCCTCAACATTATCTCCCTTTAATAATGGTCTTTTTGTATCGTCTTTTAAGTTTTGAATTATTTGCGTACTGTCAGTATGCAAGAAAACTACAGTTCCAATTTCTTTTAGTAAGATTCTATTTTCTTCCCTTAATACAATCCCACCACCTGTGGAGATGATACTACTTTCCTTGTTCAGTAAATTTTTAAGATACTCCGTCTCTAATTGCCTAAAGTACTCTTCTCCCTTTAGCTCAAAAATCTCTTGTATCGAGGTTCCTTCACCTTTCTCAATTTCTATGTCCATATCCATCCAATTAACCTCAAGTCGTTGAGCTAATATTTTACCAATAGTAGATTTTCCACTGCCCATAAAGCCAATTAAAATAACATTTCGCATTCTATCACCATCACTTTATATTTTATCGGGAATAAATATAATCATTAAAAAGTTTAAAGCATTTTTCAATTATTGGTTGCGGAATAATTACATCATTCCATATTTGAAAGGCTTTAACTGCTTGAAAATACAGCATACTTAAACCATTTAATGACTTAACTCCGTTTTCTCTAGCTAGACTTAAAAACATTGTCTCACTAGGGTTATAAATAGCATCTATGGCCCATTCTAGCTTATTAAAAAATGTTTTATCTACAATCGGGCTTTCGTGTATATTAGGATACATACCTATAGAAGTAGTTTGAATACAAATATGAACTACATCCAATTTTAGCAGGTCTGTATAATCTTGAACGTCTATCTCGATGTCAAAATATTTTTGTATAGATTTTTTCAAAGCATATGCCTTTTCAATGGTACGATTAACCAAGATAAGCTTCTTAGCCTTCTGCTGGGCACAGACTACTGCAACAGCCTTAGAGGCACCTCCTGCACCTAAAATGCACACTTCTTTATCCTCAAAAGATATGCCTTCTCTTTGACAAGACATTAAAAAGCCTTCAGCATCTGTATTATACCCAAATACTTGATCACCTGAATACTTGATTGTATTTACAGCTTCGATAATCTCAGCTTTTTGATCCAAAACATCTATATGTGGTAATACTTCAACTTTATATGGAACAGTAATATTATTTCCTGTTAAGTTCAGTGCCTTCGCACCTTTTATCGCATCTTCTAGTCGTCCATTTTCTACATGAAAGGGTACATATACCATATTAATCCCCATTTGTTCAGCAAACAAATTCTGAATAAAGGGCGACATGGTATGTTCCACAGGGTTACCAATCAAACCTAAAGTTTTCGTCTTACCATCGATATTAATCATTCTTCTTTCCTGCCTTCAAATACATATTGAAAATTATCTTTTCAGTTGAACGCTTGACTTTCGTAATCCACTCTTCCTTCACAGCGATAGGCTTGACTAGGATAGTCTTAACACCTAAACGATTGCCTCCCCATACGTCAGTAAACAATTGGTCACCGATAAAAACACTATTCTTAACTTCCGTGCCCATAAGACTCATTGCTTTTCTGAGGTTTCTTCGCATTGGTTTTAAAGCCTTGGGTACTGCAAAGACCTTCAAACGTTCGTTAAAGCGAAATACTCTTGTTTGGTTATTATTAGAAACCAAACATATTTTAAAGCCTTCGTTTTTTAATTGGGTAAATAAATCTATTATTTCTTGTGTGGGATGAGCAACGTCAAAAGGTACTAAAGTATTGTCAATATCAAACATTAGACCTTTGTAACCTTCATCCTTTAGTTTTTTATATTCTACTTCAAATATCGAATCATAAAATGCTGACGGAAAAAATCTTTCAAACATATTATCACCTTTCTTTCGATGCATTTTGTTTTTATCATAGATGGATTGTTAAGTAAATTACCTGCTTAGTTTTCCATTTGAGTAAAAAACAAATCAAAGTCATTATAACAATTTTGTAATATATATACAATTGTTTTTTTAGTAATTACTAAGTGACCTCAAAGATAATTCAAGTGTAAAAAAAGAAACTGACTTCAATAAGTCAGTTATTTATTTCTGAATTTTGCTTGCGTTTTTACATTAAGGTCGGATCCATCATTAATAAAGCTAAATTCTATTTCTATTGATCTAGCAGTTTCAAAAGATTCGTTACTTGTAGCATTGTTTTTTCCAGGTGTGAACCTCATAGAAATAATATTTATAGCAAATATACCCCGATCTATTGCTGACGATAAATCTGAATTTACAGATGTACTATACCTTATTTGATCATTTGATTTCATGGTAAATATGTGATAAATATAAGTTGGTTGCTCAGTAATATCATATCCTGTTATTTGTTTAAACGCAATAAACTCGTCAACACCATCAACGGCCTGTTCCGTTGTAATAAGTGACAAATCAGTTACACCATTCATATTATGTACACCTGCAGATTCCATTGCTGTTTTAGCCATTTGGTTCAAAGCTGTTTGCCCCTCATACTGTAGATCAATAATATTTTTAGTTTCCTCATAGGTCTTAATATGTATCATAATAAAAGTTGAAATAGCTGATGTAATGATTCCAGCAATAAGTACTGCTAGAAACATTTCAGCTACGGTGAATCCTTGATTAGAACGAATCATTTTATACATACTAATCAATCCTCCCTGTCAACCTAGTTAAAGTAACAGATTCTGTTTCACCTGTTGCAGTACTTGTAAAGGTATAAGTACCTGCTCCATTGTAACCATTTAAGCCGGTAGATACTTCACCAGAACTTGAATCAAACCGAATTGTAATCGTTCCATCAGAGGGTGGAGTTGTACCATCCTCTAATACTACAGACATTGTTATTTTATTGTTCAGCTGTATAGTATTCCATTGAACTATGGTACTATCTGCCGCTATATGATACGTCCTATACGAAGTGATTTCATTTGAAGTAAAATTAATATCTATTCTATAATTACCATCTTTTATTGACATATTTTGATCTCGAATATACCTCAGGTCAGACTTAAATTGACTTGAATAAGAATCCATTCTTGATCCAAATACGATATTAATACCATAAGATGCCATACCTATACCAATAGAAATAATGACGATTACGATCATAATCTCTACAAGGGTAAAACCCTTTTCGTTTTCCATTCTTTCCATTCGTATCGCTCCTAAAGGTTAATTCAATCTCCAAAATTCAAAACCCACTAATTGCTTATAAGTATTATTCATGTTGCTATCCTCTGCATCTGAATCATCCACTTCATCCTCAACAAATTGTATTGGATTACCTATTGCATGGCTATCAAATAATCCTCTAAGACTTGGATTATCTCTGATGAGTTTAGCCATAAACTTAACAGATGCTCTATCGCTATTGTAAAAAGTAGAATTTCCTTTTCTCACAGTAATTGAACCCCCTGCAATAATAGTCCCTGTAAAATGAACATCTCCATCGATTAATACATTGCCCTGTGTTATGATTATGCCTTGGAAGTAACCATTGTTTGTACCGCTAAGAGATACTATATTTTCATATCCATTATTTGTACCCGGGTTATTGCCTACAAGTCGAATATTTCTTTTCACTGTCGAGTTTGGATTAGAAACAAAAATAATTTCCGTCGCTTGTTCTAAAAGTGCAGGATCTTTATGTACATAGCTTGCAGGATATACAATCGGTTTACTATCCGAACCCTCTATTTCCCCATACTCCACTAATTCTTTGATCACATTAAAGCTTCCATCGATCTGTTCAGGCAAGATAATATTTTCAAATTCATCATATAAATATAATGGCTCACTCGTTGGAGAAGATAAATTTGTATAATTCGTTGTATTCCTTAAATAATATAGGAAATCATATTGTACCTTTCCTTGTATCTTTCTAAACCTTTCCAAAATAGGTTGTTCAAATGCTGTGTAATCTGCTTTATTTATCGTACCATCTTTAAGAATTTTTGCACCTAGCACATATTTATAATTGCTAATATCCAGTGTCGTTGGAGTACCAAATTCAAGGTATTCTTTAAACTCCTCTACTTTATTCACTTCCATAAAAAAATTAATCTTGTCAAGAGTGGTATAATATTCCTCAGTGATCGATGGGGGTACCTGAGCGCCCACTGCAAAATAAATACCATTATCTGCTAGTTTTTTGATCGTATTATGATCATCATATTTACTAGCTTCTGAAATGGTCAAAGGTAAGGCATACGCTAAATAGTTTTCTTTTACAGAAACACTCTCACCCGTTTGATATGGCCAATAATTGCCTCCACCTGTTATATCTCCTACTATATCCACATATGCGGTGCCAGGTATCCATACACCACTCTCACTAAATACATTTTTACTGTTCCAAATTTTATCATTACTTAAGGTAGGTGCTGTGCCTGAAATAGAAAGGGTAGCTCCTGTTAATGGTGCATTCACAACAATTGCACTGCTCGTATTATGAGAAGCTCCGCCATCTGAAATGCCATAATAACTCCCATTCAAAATAGAAATACTACTTTGTAAAGCATTTAACTCAAGATCGTCATTTGTATACACATTACCATTGTTGATAGTGATTTGTGAATGATCCGCCCCAGCTTTGGTGATTAAGCTATCGCTATATAACAAACCATGATTAACCGTTAATTGATCTCCAGTACCTGTCGTTTGAATGTTTTTCTGAGTGACCAAATCACCCATAATAGTCACCTTTGCTTCATTAAGCAAGATGCCTTGTAGAACCCCACCAGCATCTTCTGTACCTAAGGCATAAATGTCTCCTTGAATGGATACATCCGTATCTTCATTAAAAATGATATCTTGATTCGATACGAAAGCGTTTTGCCAAATTGGATTGTTTTCCACTTGTATCGTATCTCTAATCGTCGTTACTGGATAGAGCCTTTCAGGGGCTTTCACGATAATATTAGTCGTTATTTCTCTTTCTGTTTTTCCATAAGTAAAAACAGAATGAACGTCAGAGATTGTAAAGGTATCGTTACTTGAAGAGGAAAAATCTATTACAGAACCCGCAGAAATTACGGGAAAACTCCCACTATGTGAAAGACCTAATGTACCTGAACTAATGTCCGTAACAATTGAACTACTGCATAGAGTATCAAAGCTAGTCATGAATTTTTCTTTATAGTTTTTATCTAGCTCTTTCATTAATGCAGTGGTATTTAACACTTTATCTTCATAGATTATCCCTGCAGCGCTATCTTCAATATAGAATTTTACAAATCCAACGCCTTCGCTAATTCCTGAATTCTTGATATATTCAGTTCCTGTCATTGGGTCTTTGAGAACTGCACCATTCCGTACTTCTCCAGGATATATGATTTCAGGATGATCAGGATCTTCTGGAATCAAGGTTTTTTCTAAATGGGCAAGTAGTGCTCTCCTATAAATGTCCGTATCCATTTTAGCAGTTTCCAAAGAATATTCGACCTTCGTACCAACTAAGGCATATACTTCATCAATACCTGATTCAGAATAATAGACCGCTTTCTTACCTCTTTCGTCATTATACTTCATATTAAGATTCATAAATGTCATCGATAACATTGCAGTACCCAACACTGTGAGTACCGCTGACATAATAATTACCATCAATAATGTGGAACCTTTTTGATTAAATATATTCTTCATAGAAAGTCTCCCTTCTAATCATCTATTTTTGTTGATACTACTTCTGTTAATACTTCTTCAATATCATCTTCCTGTGGTGTTTTTTTTATAATTTGGACTTTGATGCTGTAAATTTTACGATTTGCACTAATGGCATCTTGCATATTATAATAAGTTTTAGTAACGCCCAAATGTGACCCTTCGTTATCATTGATAAAGAGATTCACCGTATTTTCAGGTGCTTGATATATAAATAATTCAATATCTGTTGCTGTTTCATTTTGCACATAGATTTTTGTATTATATGCTGGATTTGCAGCTGTAGGAATAGTAGTATCTTTACATTCAATTCTAATCGCATGATAGGTATTATCAAATCCAATTGGCGTACCATCTAATGTATTAAAATTCATAATCGTACTCGAGGAACCATCCTGAATAAATAAATTATCTTCTGTATATGTAATATAAATGATACGAGAAGTCCCTATGGAAGGTCTAAATTCCTCTTCTAAAATTCCGTTATTTGCCATAAACGACCTATTATTGTCTGGGTCCCCATGAAAAGATAAAATCGCATCATATTGATCAAAAATAACGGAGTTGTTTTTATAATCCTCATTGGCAAGATCTGGGTTATCTTTTGAATAAGATATATTCACTCTGTACTTTTCAGGAATGTTTGGGAAACCTGATGGGATTCCTTCATGTGTCTCGATTGTCCTTACTTCTAACCCATCCGTTATAATAGGATCCGTGGCAAAGAAATCCATAAAGTCAACTTCTGATTTTCCTTTTATATTTTCAATACATTGTTGAGCCAATTGGGTTGTTTTCAATTTCTCTCTAGCATCAATTGCATGATTTAGTGATCCAATAAATACCATTGAAATAGGTGCTACAATCATACCTACTATAGCAGTAGCTATGATTGCTTCTATTAAAGAAAACCCATTTATTTGCTTCAATATTTTAAACATTTTCATTTTAATTTTCACCTCTTAGTAAATCACGCTTCCAGAAGTTTTTACTATTTTAAATCTAGGTGACGATGCATCTTCCCCAGAATAGCGAATATTAAATTGCAAATCAGTATTATTCATAATGGTTACATTTGCACCACTTTTATCCTCGGCACCATATCTGGTACTACTCATTACCAGTAAATCAAGGTTTTTTCCTGGATCAAAGGCAATAGCTTCATCTCCTGATTTCGGATACATACTGTTTCCTGCTTGAAGTTTGTAATAATACTTTCCATTTTCTTTATTGACCTCTATTTTAACATCCACAAAATCATTCTTATCTACATATAAAAATGAAGAAGAATTCATGCCAGTTGTTTGACCTAAAGTAATCGTGGTTTGATCAGCTGTAATCGGACTTAACATAATAAAAAAGTCTGAAGTTTCTTCTTGTTGTGTTTTTTCCGTTTGATCAATTGCAAAATTTATACCATATTCACTGAATGGTACAAATACACTTTCTTTACCTATATCAAAAATACCCAATTCAAATTTAGAAGGCAATCGTGTATCATTTTCGCTAAAAATATACTCTAATCCATAAAATGCCAAAGAAAATGAAGATGTAATGGTTCCAGTTGCAGGATCACTCGTTAACTGTAAATTGTTTAGCACAATTCTATTTTTGTTTTCACTACCTAATTCATTGTCATATAAATAAGCCATTAAATCTTTTAGTTGAGAATAAGATAAGGTAGTATTTGTTTGTGTTTCAACTTTTAAGGCGATTTCTTGCTCCGGATTATACGTTTCTTCCTCAGTGGTCTGCCCTTCTACAATAGGATATAAAAGAAATAAGGTTTCCTGTGCACCTAAAGATGCAGAGGGCAATTTTATTCCAATTGTTTTTTCAATATGATCCAGTGTATAAATAACCAACTCTTGGGTCAATTCCGGCAAAATGTTTTCTATAACCTTTACCTTTATTTTGCCTTCTTCTATTCCATTTAGAAATTCTTGTTTTTTAGGTATGTCAATTGATAATTGATTATACGTTGACTCTAAAGTCATTATTTCATTTTCAAGTACTGTTTGTTTCGCATCCATTTTCTTATATGGAATAAAATAAAACAATGCGCACAAAATAATAATCAATACAAATGAGGCTACTTTCACGTTTTTTTCAGATAGATTCATATAAGTACCCTCCTAATATTTACAAGATACAGAGAAGGAAACAAAATTTTTGCTTTCATCCTCCGTATTTGTTTGCGTAATGTTAGGCACATAAACATCTTTAAATCCCATGCCTTTAAGGGTTTCTATAAATTTAGCTACGGTAAGTTTATCTTTTGCAATACAGTTAATTTCAATACTTGTACCTGTATCAGACATTGCTAAGTAAAATACATCTGAAGGCATCTCTTGCTCCATGGTTTCTAATACAGCAACAAAATATTCTGATGTACTCTTAGATACTTCTAATATCTTTTCTCTAAATTCTACTCGTTTCGTAATCTTCTCAAAATCAGTTTTAATTAACTGAACTTCTTGAGCTTCTGCTATATCTTTCTCCAATTGCGCTTTTCTTCGTTCTAATCCAATATTCTTCCCTTGTAACAAAGCAAAAGCCGCTACCAAAGAAACCGCAACCAAAACAACAAGCAATAATGATGTTCTTTTTCTTGATTGAGATTGTACGCCTTGAGCAATTGTTTTTGGTACTAAGTTAATTTCCGAAAAAGCAGAACCTATAACATTTGAAAAGAATAATTCGACATTGTTAAAATTATGATTGCCTTTAGCACTTTTAAAATCGCTAATTCTTTTTGTAGGAATACCAAAGAATTTTTCAATATACTCTTCTATACCATAAATGTTGGCTCCACCGCCAACAATATAAATCGTTTGAATTTTATCTTGATTTCTTGATGTATAATAATCAACAAGTCTTGCTACACCATTTAGAATTTGATTCATTGAAGATGAGACGTCATTACTTAAATATGGATTCTCATCCTGTTCAATATTTAATAATGGTCTTTCTTTACTAATCCTAATCGCCTCTGATTGGTTCACTTCAAAATGGTTCATGATACAGTCTAACAAAAGGCCTGTCCCAAAGGATAGGTTACGATTAAATTTTAACACATCGTCAACCGTAACTGATACCATAGTGCTTTCACTACCCATATCAAGAATCATAGAACTACCTTTAAGCTTTTCTTTCTTAATAAAGTTCGTTAAACTGTTGCCTGCGTAATCAATACCTACTAGTTTTAAATCCATTAAATCCGCTAGATCAACATACTCTTGAACTAAACCTGTTAAAGCTGCGATGATACTTACCTTTAAGGACTTTTCTCCGTCTACTTCAACAGTGTCTGTGACAACATAATCAAGAATATATTCACTTAAATTAACAGGAAAATATTCAGCCGCGTTATTTTCAACTATTGGTCGAAGTTTTTTAGGTTTTAAGTTGGGAAAATCAACTTCTCTGGTTATAATTTTACTACTTGTAATGGTAAAAACAACTCTCTTATTTTTAAACCTTTCTTCTTTTAATACAGCTTTAATAGTGTTGTTTAAAGTAACTTTATCTAGAATAATACCATCATTAATACAGTTAACTGGCGTTGCAATAATTGCAAACTGATTAACCTTGACATTGTCCTTGTTTCTTTTTAAATCCGCAATTTTTATTTGATCATTGCCTATATCAATGATAAGACAATTTTTCGGATAAACCATGAGAGTGCCCCCCTCTTTGCTTAGTTTATAATATGAACGAAAGATACCATGAAATTATTTCTTGTCCAAATAAAGCAGAAACCATAATACCAAAAGTCAAAAAAGGTCCAAATGGTATCATTTGCTCTCTTTTTATAATTTTTAATGCGATCAATGTAAGTCCAATGACTGCCCCAACAACAGATCCTAACATAAGGGCTAGAAGTATTTTTTGCCAGCCTAATAAAAGTCCTGCTACAGCCATTAGCTTAATATCACCACCGCCCATCTTCCCTTGAGTTACTACGGCAATGATGAGAAGTATAATACTTGCTATGAGAAAACCAATCAGATAATTTAACCAATTCTGTATATTAAACACTGTGTTGACGATTGCTAGAACCGCTAACGTGATTACCATACCATTGGGTATAATATAATGCTTATAATCTATCATTGCTATTACCAATAGAATAGAAAATAATGCGCTATAAATTATGGTTTCTTTGCTTAGCCCATAAATAGCGAAAATACCCATATAGGCTGCCCCATTGGACAGCTCTATAATGGGATATTGAATTGAAATCTTTGCTTGACAATAACGACACTTCCCACGAAGAACTAAGTATGTAAATACTGGTACAAGATCATACCACGCAAGCTTATGCGAACAGTTAAAGCAATGAGAAGGAGTGTAAATAATATCTTGTTTTTTGGGTATTCGATAGATGCAAACATTAAGAAAACTTCCTATAAGAATACCTATAAATAAGAAATTAATTATTATCATTATTTGTTTTCATAATCTGTATGAGGGGTTGGATATAATCTTCTTCCTGTTGTTGCAGAACCATCTGCATTATAGCCAGTATCCATGTCTGCAGCACTTCCTACCCAAACTTCAATAGTTCCATCTGCTAAAATTACTAAATAATAATTTGTTTCTGTTATAGAGGTTCCTTGAAAACCGGGAGCTGGCATACCATTTCTAAATTCAGTAAATAAATTTGTAGAAAAAGCTAGCTGAGCATCTGCACCTGCACCTGCAACTGTTAACCCCGTAACATTAAGTGCTGCTCCTCTTAAATAAGTTACACCATTGGATGCTTCATTTTTTGCAAGAATCTGATTTGCAGCATCTGCAATCATCTTAGCTTCTGTAACATCAGTCGTTCTTCTTGAGTTATCTACTGCTTTTAAAATATTTGGTATGGCAACAGCTGCAATAATTGCTAAAATTGCAATAACAATAATTAACTCAATTAATGTAAAACCTTTTTCATTTCTCCATGTTCTTTGTATTAATTTTTTCATATCACATTCTCCTTTAATTATTAATATTTTTGTAATGTTCAAATTTATTTCAACCGTTCTTTAGTATGAGCCTAATTCTCCATACATTCCGAACATTGGTTGCACGATAGATATAACTACAAATCCAACAACTACTGCTAGAAAAACTATAATCATTGGTTCCAACATAGTGGTAAGCTGAGATACAGCTGTGTCTACTTCCCCATCATAAAAATCAGCTACCTTATTTAATATAGGTTCTAACTGCCCAGTATTCTCACCTATCTTAACCATATGGGTAATCATTGGTGGGAAAATATCCATTTCTTCAATGGGCTTCGACAAAGGCACGCCCTTACTCACTTGATCTCTAGCATTTAGAAAGCCTTTCTCTACCTTATAGTTATCGACAACTTTCGAAACAATCTCCAGTGCATCTAATATTGGTAATCCGGATGCAAGTAAGGTACTCATTGTTCTTGAAAAACGTGATGCAACAATTTTAACATTTACCTTTCCAATTAAGGGCATTTTCAACCTCACCCCACTCAAAGCCATTTTTCCATAATCGGTTTTGGAAAAATAAGCGAAGCCTCCTCCTCCAAAAACCACGATTCCAACTAATATGTACCACTTATGTACAACAAAATCACTAATACCAATAAGTGCCTTAGTGGTTGGTGGTAATTCTGCTCCTAAATCTGTAAACATCTGAACAAACGTAGGAATTACGAAGGCTAATAATATAATAACAACTCCAAGTGCAATAATAGAAACTATCATTGGATACATCGTTGCTTTCTTAATGTTCTGCTTCAACTTGTATTCCTTCTCGAAATGCTCGGCCATTCTCTTTAGAGCTATTTCAAGATTACCACTTGCTTCACCTGCCTCTACCATATTGACAAGAATGGAGGGAAAATACTTCGAGTGTTTTCTCATGGAACCAGATAAAGAATCTCCTGCTTCAACATTTGTATAAACATCTGCTATTATTTTCCTAAAAAACTTATTCTCTGTTTGAGATTTAAGTAGATCTAAAGCTTCTAATACGCTAATCCCTGCTGTCAATATAGCTTCGAATTGTTGACAAAAAATTGTAATATCTTTTATCTTAACTGGGTTTCCTATAACAATATCCTTTGTTAGTGCTGTTTCTTCAGTTACACTAATAGGATAATACCCACTGTCTTTCAATATAGCGATTGCGCCATTTTTATCGCCGGCTTCTATTTTACCTTTTTTCGACTTTCCTTCCTTTGTCATTGCAGAATATGTAAAATTTGCCACAATCTTCCCCCCTGTAGCGTTATATGCATCCGTTATGTATGCAAATATGCAAAATCTTCAATAATTTACATTTAATTGACAGCATTTGCACTGCTCACCAAGCAATTATACCACACTTTTTCTTCTAAGCGCAAGCATTAGTAGACTTGTAATATAAGCTAATTTTGCATATTTCGTAACTTTTTACATTATTCTACTTTTAGTGATTTAAAATACAAAAAACTCCCTTTCGGTGGCTAGGCTGCCATTTTAATAAGGCCCTTTAGCTTTGCGTCCCAACCTTTCGATTGGTTTGCCATTATCGTTGAAAGTAATAAAAAAGATACAAGTAATTAATTTATTTGTACCTTTGATTATACACTCTATTATTTTTTGATGCAATACAATTATTGCAATATTTTAAATGAAACTGCCAAAATAGTACTAATTAACTATATTATTACAACAACTGAGTCGATTTTACACCAATCTTCTCTCAATTCCACCAGGATCTGCTGCAAATATAAGGGCTTGCTCTTTTGTTATGTTATCCATTCTCATTAAATCTAATAAGGCATCATCCATAGTTTGCATACCCATTCGTTTATTTGTTTGCATAATCGACAAAATCTGATGTGTTTTTTGCTCACGAATAAGGTTTCTAACCGCTTGATTAATATGTAGAATTTCAAATGCTGCAACCCTACCCTTATTATCCTTAGTTGGAACAAGCTGTTGAGAAACCACTGCTTGAAGCACTGCCGCTAATTGAATTCTTATTTGTTGTTGTTGATGAGGCGGGAAAACGTCTATAACACGGTCTATCGTACTAACAGCTCCAGTAGTATGTAATGTTGACAATACTAGATGGCCTGTTTCAGCTGCAGTTACTGCAATTGAAATCGTTTCAAGGTCTCTCATTTCACCAACTAAAATAACATCTGGGTCTTGTCTTAGGGCAGCTCTAAGTGCATTGGAATAGCTCATCGAGTCAAGGCCCATTTCTCTTTGATTAACAATACTTTTATTATGTGCATGTAAATATTCTATAGGATCTTCTAGTGTAATAACGTGACATTTTCTTGTCTTATTAATTTGTCCAATAAGGGAAGCAAGTGTGGTCGATTTACCACTTCCTGTTGGACCTGTTACTAGAATAAGTCCTCTTTTTTTAGTATACAAATCAATGATAGATGGTGGCAAACCTAATTTTACAGGATCTGGAATTTCAGAATCTACTAGACGTAATGCCGCAGCCACTGAACCTCTTTGTCGAAAAGCATTTACACGAAATCGACCAATAGATGCTATTGAAAAAGAAAAGTCGACTTCACCATATTCATCAAAGTGCTCTTTTTGTTTAGAGCTCATAATAGATTCAACTATAACGCTTGTCATATCTGGCATTAAACGTTCTTGATCTAGATATTGAAGGTCACCATTAATTCTTAGAATGGGCGGCACCCCAACTGTAATATGCAAATCCGATGCTTTTCTATCTTTTGCTTCTCTAAGTAGCTCTTCCATTGATATCATTCTATTTCACTCCCCCTTTATTCATTGCCGTATGCAATTCTTACCATTTCCTCTACAGTGGTTGTCCCATTTAATACAAGTCTAGTTGCATTGCTCTTTAATGTATTTAGACCTTCAGCAAGCGCAATTCTTTTAATATCATCTGCTGTTCCTTCATTATTTATGGATTCTCTAATTTTTTCGGTAATTGGCATAATCTCATATACACCAATACGACCTGAATATCCAGCTTCGTTACAAATATGACAACCTATCTTGCCAAATATCTCAATTGGTTCATCGCTTGAAATCCCTAATATTTTTTTGTCGCTTTCAGATGCAATCATTCGCTTTTTGCATCTTGGACATAGCTTTCTCACAAGTCTTTGAGCAATAACGCCTACAACAGAAGCACCTATTAAGAAAGGTTCAACACCCATGTCAATTAATCTAGTTATAGAGCTAGGTGCATCATTCGTATGCAGAGTACTTACAACAAGATGTCCTGTAATAGAAGCCTTTACAGCTATTTCTGCAGTTTCAGTATCTCTAATCTCACCAATCATAATTACATCAGGATCTTGTCGTAAAATTGATCGAAGTGCCGATGCAAAGGTAAGTCCTGCCTTAGGATTAACGTGAACCTGATTGATACCTTTTATTTGTGACTCTACTGGATCTTCTACCGTTACAATATTTATATCCTCTTTATTAATCTCATTAAGGGATGTATATAGTGTTGTCGATTTACCACTACCAGTTGGACCTGTAACCAAAATAATTCCATATGGATTTGACAATATGCCTTCAAATTTTTCTAAATCATCAGGAAAAAAACCTAATTGAGCTTTCCCTTTATTAAAGCCTTCCTTACTATTTACACGCATAACAACCTTTTCACCATAAACAGTAGGTAAAGAAGAAACACGAACATCATATTCCTTTTTATCTACTACGATTGAGATTCTACCATCTTGTGGTTTTCTCTTTTCAGCTATGTCCATGCCACCGATTATTTTGATTCTCGCAACAATTGCACTGAGTAAAGAGGTATCATATTCATACATCTGCTGCAGTCTACCATCTACTCTAAACCTTACTCTAATGATCTTCTCATAAGGCTCTATGTGAATATCCGAAGCTCTATGTCTTACTGATTGCTCCATCATTGTATTTACTAATTTAACGATTGGGGCGCTTTTAAGCATGTCCCCTTCTATTTCATCTTCATTAATCTCTTTATCTAAGTCTAGTGCGCGCTCTTGCTTAAACTGTTCAGCTGCGAGCATAGCCTTTTGTGACCCATAGTACATTTCTATTGCTCGTAATATATTCACTTCTTCTGCTAGTAGAGGAACAACCTCTTTGCCAGAATAAATTTTTACATCATCAATTGCAAAAATATTAAGAGGGTCTGCCATTGCAACATAAACCTCTGTATCTGTTTGCTTCACAGGAATCAATATGTTTTTTCTTGCCATATCTTCTGTAATTGTTTTTGTAGCATTCGCATCAATCTCATATTCTTCAATGTGAATATAAGGAATCCCCAATTGGTATTCTAATACTTCATTGATACTTTGTTTCGTTACAAAACCCAATTGAATGAGGGCTTCACCAATTCTTGACCCTGTATCTTTTTGTATTTTTAATGCCTCATTTAACTGATCATCCGAGATTATTCCATATTGTACAAGCAAATCACCTAGTCTAAGCTTTTTGTTAAGACCATGCTGTCTCAAACTTTTCACCCTCTTATTATCTTATTGTATTTCATAAAGCAGTGCTTGTCATTATTTTAGGTTTTCATTACGGTTTCGTAACCCATAAACTGACAAAATCAGTCCATGGGTTACAATAAATCACGATGTACCACTCTGTAATTCATATTAAATGGTTCAGCTGCTATTTGTCAAGAGAATTATTTGTTCGCTATCACTCACTGTGTAGCTCTTTCTACTTATTAATGAATTAGAAATATTTAATCGTATGAGCTATCACTCACTGTGTAGCTCTTTCTACTTATTAATGAATTAGAAATATTTAATCGTATGAGCTATCACTCTTGATGAAGCTCATTTTTCAACTTTGCCAATGCTTTTTTTTCAATTCTTGATACATAAGATCTTGAAATTCCTAGCATATGAGCGATTTCTCGTTGCGTTTTTTCTGGCCTATCATTCAAACCATATCTGAGCTCAAGTACTAGCTTTTCGCGTTTTTTCAGGGTACACTTGATTTTATCATATAGATCTTTGATTTTCATCGTTAAATCAACTTGATCGATAATACTTTCATCATGCCCTTCAAAAACATCCATTAAACTAATTTCATTACCTTCCTTATCAACACCGATTGGTTCTTGTAATGAAACTTCTTTAATGAATTTTCTTTCATTCCTAAGCATCATCAATATTTCATTTTCAATGCATCTTGATGCATAAGTTGCTAGTCTTGTTCCTTTATCTACATCATAGGAGTTGATGGCTTTAATGAGGCCAATTGTACCAATTGAAATCAAATCATCCATATCTCTGTTGGGCGTGTTGAACTTTTTAACTACATGTGCTACTAGTCTTAAATTTCTTTCTATTAGCATGTTTTTTGCTTCATTATCACCTTGCTTACATTTAATTAAGCAGTCGGTTTCTTCTTGTGCTTTTAATGGTTTTGGGAAGGTTTGATTCGTAACGTAATAACAACTTGGTCGAATCAAAGAAATAAAATCAAGCAATTAATTTCTCCAAAGATGCACTTATTATATACTATGAATGCAACTTCAAGAATGTGCAAAAACTAATATTAATTTTGCATAACAACTTTATTCTTTTTTTCTTATTATTTCGTCCTTCTCAACTTCAATATTAACTGGGATTTTTAGGATTTGCTTTGGATGAGGTGCTTCTTGTTGAGAATTTCCATCCATATCACTGATAGCTTGAACAGTAATAATGCTATTTCGCCCATCACTCTTCATGATTTCAAGTTCATCACCTACAACAAATTTATTCCTTTGTTCGATAATAGCAATTCCCTCTTCTTTAATATAGTCTAATACCTTGCCAACGTAGGTATAATTTCTAATATACGTGTTTGTATTATATATTTGTTCAGCACCAGCTGGTTTGTCCAAATAAAATCCAGTAGTGAAATTTCTATGGCTACATTTTTTAACTTCTTCTAAATAGTGAGGTAAGTTTCTTTTATACAGTTCTGGGTCTTTTAAATAATCATCTATTGCTTGTCGGTACGCCCTTGTTACCGTAGCTACATAAAGTTGCGTTTTCATTCTACCTTCTATTTTGAAGCTATGAATACCAGACTTCATTAATTCACCAATGTATTCAATCATACATAAATCCTTAGAATTATAAATATAGGTACCCCTTTCATTTTCATATACTGGCATATATTCCCCTGGCCTTGTTTCTTCAACAAGGTTATAGGTCCATCTACAAGGATGTGTACATTCTCCTTTATTGGCATCTCTCTCTGTCATATAGTTGCTCAACAAACATCTTCCAGAATAGGAAATGCACATTGCACCATGTACAAAGGCTTCTAGATCTAAATCCTTAGGAGTTCTTAATCTAATCGTAGTGATTTCCTTAAAAGACAATTCTCTTGCCACAACTACTCTTTTTACACCTTGTTTATGCCAAAAATTCAATGCTGCATAATTTGTATTATTGGCTTGGGTACTTAAGTGAATTTCAATCTCTGGAATTTCAGCTCTTGCTATATCTAAAATACCAGGATCAGCAACAATTAAGCCATCTGGTTTTATTTCTTTTAATTGTCTAAAATATTCCAGAACCCCTTCAAGATCATCATTATGAGCAATAATATTTGCAGTAACATATACCTTTACTCCATTCTCATGGGCATATCTTATGCCCTCTTTCATATCTTCCATTGTAAAGTTTTTAGCTTTTGCACGAAGTCCGAACTCTTCTCCACCGATATATACTGCATCTGCACCATACTTAACCGCAATAATTAAGTTTTCCAAGCTTCCTGCTGGAATTAATAGTTCAGGTTTTTTCATTAGACATCACCTTCTTTAATTTTACAACTGATGGTTGCGCCATCTGCTATTGGTAAAATAACTGTTTTGAGTAATTTATTATGGTTGAGCTCCCATAGGTATTCTCTCATTCTTCCATGAATAGTCCTCTGCCTTCTTGGTATACTCCACCTTGATTTTGCCACATATCCGTCCTGCAGTACATTGTCAGAAACCAATATTCCATCGACCTTTAATAGCTTTAAGCAATAAGGTAAAAACGAAATATATTGTCCTTTAGCTGCATCCATAAATATGAAATCAAATTGTTGATTTAGCGTTGGAAGTATGCTCATCGCATCTCCCTCTAGAATATTGATTATAGATTCTTTACCCGCCGTTTTAATGTATTTATTTGCAACATCAATCATGTCCTTTGACCGTTCAATTGTTGTTATGGTTCCACCGTCATCAAGATATTTACTCATAATCAGAGATGAATAGCCGACTGCGGTACCAACCTCTAATATATGTTTGGGTTTTTTTATTGTGAGTAACACCTCTATTAATTGCTTAACTTCATTTTTAATGATTGGTACACCATTTGTTAATGCCTCTTGTCTTATATGATCAATGAATTGATCCTCATCTTTTTGTATAGCCTGCAAATATTCTCGAATAAATTCATAGGTTATTTCACTCATGATTCACCTTTCAAATGTAAGTAAACTTGATTAAAGCTTGTTAAGGCTAAAGTTTCCTTTAGCCTTAGTTTGTTAATCTATTGTTTTAATATTCTTGTTTATATTGGTTTTTTGCGGCATTATGTCCATCTAAGCTAGTATTAAACTGATGTTCTCCAGTTTCTTCATTGACCAAAACAAAGAACAAATACTCATGCTCCTCCGGATAAAGAGCAGCTATAATGGATGCTTCTCCTGGATTTGCAATTGGCCCAACTGGTAACCCCGTATACATGTAAGTGTTATATGGCGAATCTGTTTCTAAATCCGCATATAACAGCTTATTTTTATTGAAGTCCTTTGGTTTATCCAAAGCAAAAATTACTGTTGAACACATTTCTAATTTCATATCAATATCTAATCGATTATATATTACACCTGCAACAGTTTTTCGTTCAGTGTCTACCTTAACTTCTTTTTCTATAATAGAAGCTATTGTAATGACTTGATCAACTGTTAATCCAAGCTCAGTTGCTCTAGTATAGTATTCTTCTTTAAAAACACGATCAAATTCTTTAAGCATAATACTAATGATATCTGCTGCTGTTGCATCCTTATATACTTCATAAGTATTTGGAAACAAATACCCTTGTAATCTTATGTTTCGATCAGGAATATCCTTAATGAACTTGTAACCAAAGTCTTCTTCACCTATTGCATCCATAAATTCACCTGAATCCACAATACCTTCTGAATCTAATTTATTAGCAATTTGTTCTATTGTGTATCCTTCAGGAATTGTAAACTTTACTACTTCCCTTTTCTCACCATTCGTAAGAAGTGCATTCATAATTTCTTCTTCATCCATGCCTGTATTTAATGAATAAGTTCCAACTTGAAATTTACCATCATTTCCAGCCATTCTTGACATTGCTCTAAAATACAGAACACTACCAATCAATTCTTTTTCTTTTAATATCTTAGCAATATCTTCTGTAGAAGCACCTTTTGGCACAGTAACATCAACATTAACAATTGCACCATTTGAGTCTGGCGAATTGCCCATTATTTCATAGCCTATTTTATATGCATATCTACCACCAAAAAATATAGCAACTATAGCAACTACTAAAACAATAAACTTAACGCCAAGTTTCTTCATGTTTGAAACATACTTTTTTGTCATATTTTCACCCTTTTCATTCTAAGAAGTCAACGTCAAATTCTATTTCTTCTACTAATTGATTGAATATTTTCCATATTAGTTTTGTCATATTTAGTTCATCTTCCATAAATACTTTTACAAGTGAATGGCTTAATAGTTCATCATTCGCATTCTTTAAATTCACTAATTGTTCATAGCTATTGTAATAACCATAATTATGGCCTAATTGAATCTCAAAACAGCTTTTTCTAAACTCATCAAATTGTGCGCTTAAACTAGGCTTCATTTCTAGATTCTTCTTCGATTGTAAAAAACTTACATATATATCTGATTTTTTAATTTGCTCAACAAATTCTGACGTTTGGCTTTGCAAATAATCCATATTATCACCTCGAATAAATACTACCTTATTCTATTATATTTTACAGGATACAAGATGGGAATGCAAGTATCATTTTGCGATCCCATCTTGTTAGTCAATGTTACAAAACCTCCGCTTTGCCACAGTTTCGTAACCGAATGCAAGCTTCGCTTGCACATTGGTTAAACTACTATACTTCCATAATAATTGGTAATATCATTGGGCTTCTTTTTATTTGTTGCCATAAATATTCATTTAACTCTTCTTTGACAACATTTTTCATTTTAGACCAATCGTTTATATTTCTCTTTGTACAATTATTAAGTGATCCTTTTACTATTTCTTTGGCTTCTACCATCAAATCACCAGATTCTCGTACATACACAAAACCTCTTGATACTATATCTGGACCTGCTAATACTTCGCCGGTAATCTTCTTAAGTGTAATAACAACTATAATCAACCCATCTTGTGACAATTTCTGACGATCGCGTAGTACAATATTACCTACGTCTCCAACGCCCAAACCATCTACTAGTATTTGACTAACTGGTACTCGTCCAGTAATTGCTGCGCGATCATTATCTACTTCAAGCACATCGCCTGATGATAAGATGAAAATATTTTCTGGTTTCATTCCCATTTGCTCAGCTAATTCTGCATGCTTTTTGAGATGTCTATATTCACCATGTACTGGAATAAAAAACTTTGGACGCACTAAATTATGAAGGATCTTGAGCTCTTCTTGGCATGCATGTCCTGAAACATGGGCGTAATCAAATATTACGTCAGCACCTTTTCTAAACAATTCATTAATTACTCTAGAAACTGTTTTTTCATTTCCAGGAATAGCTTTCGAGCTTAAGATTACCTTGTCACCCTTTTGTATCTGTATCTTTCTGTGAGTAGATGCTGCAATTCTTGACAATGCAGCCATTGGCTCACCTTGACTTCCTGTAGTAATAATAACAATTTGGCTAGGATCATGATTTATCATTTCTTCTGCAGAAATCATCATACCCTCTGGAACCTTTAAGTACCCAAGCTCCATAGCTGTACTGCAAACATTTACCATGCTTCTGCCTTCAACAACAACTTTTCTATTAAATTTTTCAGCAGAGTTCACTATTTGTTGAACTCTATCAACATTGGAAGCAAAGGTTGTTACTATGATTCTATTTTCTAAGGTTTCCGAGAAAATTTCGTCAAAGGCTTTTCCTACTGAGCTTTCAGACTGCGTATAGCCTTTTCTTTCTGCATTGGTACTGTCTGCCATTAACAACAAAACGCCTTTTTTCCCAAGCTCTGCAAATTTTTGAAGATCAATTGGGGATCCATGAATCGGTGTATAATCAATTTTAAAATCACCACTATGAACTACTACGCCTGCAGGTGTATGAATTGCAAGTGCAAGAGCATCTGATATACTATGGTTTGTCCCTATGCATTCTATTTTTATATTACTACTAAATTCTACTGTATCTCCTGGGGAAACACACTTTCTTGTTGTTGTTTTAAGAATATTATGTTCTTTTAACTTGTTCTCAACAAGTCCAATTGTTAGGCGTGTACCATAAATAGGCACATTTAAATCCTTCAACACATAAGGCAGTGCACCTATGTGATCTTCATGCCCATGAGTTAACATAATACCTCTAACTTTTGCTGCGTTTCGCTTTAAATACGTAATATCTGGTATCACAAGATCAATCCCAAGCATTTCGTCTTCTGGGAAAGCAATACCACAATCTACGACTACGATATCGTCCTCGTACTCAAAAGCTGTTATATTCATACCTATCTGCTCTAAGCCACCTAAAGGTATAATCTTTAATTTTGATTTTTTACCTGACAAAAAAACACCTCCGTTTTTATTCTGTCTGTGTCATTTTCATTACAACACTTCATTTATTGATGAGCTACATTCGCTACATATTCCATAAAACTTTACAACGTGATTGGTCACTTTAAATTGATATTTATCACTACAGGTCTCTTCAATGAGATCCAACAAATCATCTTCAGCTTCAATTACTTTACCACATACTTCACATATCAAATGGTGATGATGATGCTTATGTGCATCCCATTTTCCAATTTCATAGCGAATAAATCCATCGTTTAGATCTAGTTTGTCAATTAGCTTAAGATCATGCAATAGCTGTATCGTTCTATAAACAGTAGCCAGTCCAATTTCTGGGCTTTGTTCTTTTACTTTTAGATATATTTCTTCTGCAGTCATATGCTGACTAGCATTATTTTTCAAGACCTCTAATACACTTTCTCGCTGAGAAGTTATTTTAAAGCCTTTATCTTTCAACATTTGTTTAAATGATTCACTCTTAATAGTTGACATATTCTTCCCCCAGAAAAGTTGTTAGAGATTAATCTTCTTGATCGATTTCAAAATTATCAAGAACGTCCTCAAACAATTCAGTAACAGCATCAAGCTCTTCTTCATCATCTACAATCTCATAAATCACTTCTTCCTCGTCAACTTCAGTTGCTTTAAGAATATATGCTGTCATATCGTCATTTTCTAACTCTTCTTCTTCCACTACCATTAAATAAACTTCTTCGTTATATTCTACACTTCCGATGACAGCAAAAATAACTTCTTCATTCGTTTCATCAAACACAAATTTTATCGTATCCATATTTTCACCTTTCTTAAAGTGCCCTATGCACTTTACCTATAAATTTTATTATTGATTCGCATCAAGATAGCCTTGTAAGATAAATACCGCTGCCATTTTATCAATAACCTTTTTATGTTTTTTCTTGTGAACATCTGCTTCAATTAACAGTCTTTGAGCACCCATAGTACTCAATCTTTCGTCCCAAGTAAGTACATTAATTCCGAATTCTCGCTCTAATCTTCGTTTAAAAACTAAAGTCTTTTCTACACGTTCGCCTTCTGTGTTGTTCATGTTCTTTGGTAATCCTAACACGATTGTATCTATACTATATCCCGTTATGATCTCTTTTAATCTATTGATCGTACTAACCAAATCTTTTTCATTTTTTCGTGTTATCGTTTCAAGTCCCTGCGCTGTCCAACCAAAAGGATCACTTATAGCCACTCCGCATGTTTTACTACCATAATCTAATCCTAGTGTTCTCATTTATACTCCTAACATTGAATAAACCTTTAAAACATAGAAATTTTCCTCGAAATATTTGCTAATGGCTACAAACTTTCATATCCGTTTATTTCACTTTTATCAAAACATATGATGAAAGTTTCTTGTTCTTAGAAAAACTGTAGAACATGATAAATAAATTCTACAGTTAAATGTATTTTATTTCAATCTTGTATTGATATAACACTCTAATATTTCTTGAAGTAATTCATCTCTTTCAATTTTACCAATTAGGGTTCTTGCATTATTATAGCTAGTGATATATGTGGGGTCACCAGATAAAATATAACCTACTATTTGATAAGAGGGGTTATAGCCTTTTTCAGATAGAGCTTCATATACTTTAGCTATGACTTCTCTAACTTCCTTTTCATGTTCGTTTTCTGAATCATTCTTTTTGAAAAACTGTGTATAGTTTATTTTTCCCATCCTCTTCACTTCCTTATTAACTTTGCTTTCATGATACTATCTTAATACATATTACCAAAAATTTCAATGTAATTTTCAATAAAAGTGTTTTAATTCTTACCTTATTCTATTTCACCTTTCAGAAAATCATTAATAACTTCCACAATTTGTACCTCTAACAATCTATTTTCAAGTTTGTCATTCGTCTTATCAACTATAATTTTTGAATAATTTGAAGCATGCCCTATATAGAATTCTTTTCCATTAATCTCTAAAGTATCTTCAAAAATAACTTCAACTATACTTCCAATAAATTGTTTTAAATACTGATCATGCAACTCGTCTCGAACGGTCATCAGCTTTTTACTTCTATCATTCTTCATTTCTTCCTTAATCTGTTGCTTCATAATGGCTGCCTTCGTTCCTTCTCTTGGAGAATACTTGAAAACATGAATATCGGCAAATCCAACTTTCAGTACAAATTCAACTGTTTGTTGAAACTCCTCATCTGTTTCTCCTGGAAATCCAACAATGATATCTGTAGTAATCGCTGGCTTATTATATACCTTCCTTAAATTTAATACAGATTCGTAATATACCTTAGTGTCATAATGCCTATTCATCCTACTTAATATGTCATCGCAACCACTTTGTAAGGATAAATGAAAATGTGGACATATCTTCTTTAGTATGGCCATTTTAGCAATAAAGTCTTCTGTCATTAAAGTTGGCTCTAAGGAACCTAATCTGATTCTATCTAAGCCCTTGATATCATTTAACTCTATTAACAAATCAATTAATTTATAATCTGGTAGTTCTAATCCATAGGAAGCTAAATGAATACCTGTAAGAACGATTTCTTTATAGCCTTTACCAACAAGTTGAGTCACTTCTTTAACCACATTTTCTGGTTTTCGACTTCTTACCCTACCTCTTGTAAATGGAATAATACAATAAGAACAAAATTGATTACATCCATCTTGAATCTTAATATGAGCTCTCTTTTTATCCTCTATTTTACTAATCCACATTTCCTCATAAGGAACATCATGCCTCATATCTTCTATTAGGCTAATCTTTTTATGTTCCCGAATATAGTCTTCTACAACATCAACTACTTGATTCTTTTTCGTATTTCCAATAATCAAATCAATTTCTTCTTTATCTCGCAATTTATTTTCAGCCATTTGAGCATAACACCCCATAGCAACTACAATTGCACTTGGATTTAACGATTTACCCTTAGATAACATCTTTCTTGACTTCTTATCCGCAATATTAGTCACTGTACATGTATTGATGATACAAATATCTGCTGACTCATGAAAATCAACAACTTCGTATCCTCTTTGTTGAAACAATTCCATGATCGCATCTGTCTCATATTGATTCACCTTACAGCCCAATGTGTGAAAACTCACCTTTAGCATAATCTATCCTTTCTATATCCAATATTAACCGCCTTAGAGAATCTCTCTTAACCTACTATTCACTTGACATATGAAATAATAAAGGTTAGTATAAATATAATAATGACAAAACACTAAGGGGGTATGGGTTAATGAAAACAATCAAAGTTTCACTAAATTCCATCGATAAGGTAAAAATATTCGTAAACATCATTGCAAAATACGATTCTGATTTTGATTTAATATCAGGTCGCTATGTAATTGATGCTAAATCTATAATGGGCATTTTCAGCTTAGACTTAAGCAAACCTATCGAATTAACCATTCACGACGATTCAGTCGTTGAAGAAGTTACAGAAGGTTTAAAAAAATACATAGTAGAATAATAACATTTCAAAAAGTCCACTAAAATACTAGTGGATTTTTTATTTACTTTTAAAGTTCTGCATAAGCAATTAGAAAAGCGGCAGATAAATATCTAGACTTTTAAGTCTGCGTATAAATAACAATGTTATTTAACGCTGCGTAGCCGATTTTCTTTTATGCTCTAATACTCATAACCTCTGTATCCTTTATTGCTTTCTCTATCATAACTTCCATCTGCCCTAACCTCTCCTCTGATCTTTCAATAGACTTCAAAGAAGGCTTTGTAACTGGATGCTTTGCTACAAAAACCGTACAACAATCCTCATACGGTAATATTGAGGTTTCATATGTTCCAATTGTCTCGGAAATATTTACGATATCTTGCTTATCGAAAGCTATCAGCGGTCTAAAGACAGGCATAGTACACACATCATCCGTTGTAACTAGACTTTGAAGTGTCTGACTTGCAACTTGTCCTATGCTTTCACCAGTTATAAGTGCAAGCGCATCATTTTTATATGCAATAATTTCAGCTATTTTCATCATTTCACGACGCATAATAATCGTAAGCTGTTCATGAGGGCAATTTTCATAAATGTATAGCTGTATTTCAGTAAAGGGTACAATATGAAGATTGATTTTTCCAGTATAAACAGATACTAGCCTCGCTAATTCAATAACCTTTTCCTTAGCTCTATCAGTTGTATATGGGTGAGAATGGAAATAAACTGCATCAAGCTTTACTCCTCGCTTAGCAATCATCCAACCTGCAACAGGGCTATCAATTCCACCAGAAAGGAGGAGCATCGCTTTTCCGTTGCTGCCTACTGGCATACCACCTAATCCTTTGATGATTTTTGAATAGATATATGTTTTATTCCTTATTTCAATCCATAGCTTAACTTGTGGTTTATGGACATCTACCTTTAAAGTCGGAAAATGATCTAGTACAAATGATCCAACTTCTCTTGCAATCTCCATTGAATTTAAAGGATACGTTTTCATAGCCCTCTTTGCTTCAACCTTAAAAGTGAAGTCAAATTGCTTGTACTCTTCTTCCAAATAAGTAATAGCCATTTCCTTGATATGCTCAAAATCAGATGAGTCTAGGACTATGACTGGGCAAATACCAATTAGTCCAAAAACCTTTTTTAACACATCAACGATATCATCTTCGTCTACATCTTCTAGTGGTTCAACATATATTCTTCCTTGTTCCTTTAACACTTTAAACGATCCAATTTTAGATAATCTACCTTTTATTTGATCAACTAGCGCATTTTCAAATAGATATCTATTTTTACCCTTAATGGCTATTTCTCCATATTTCACTAAGAAGGCTTTTTTCATGTTTTTCTCCTTTGCAATATCTTACAGCTTATTTTCTCACAAATTTTCTTAATACAGGAACTATTTCCATTAGTTGCTTAATACAATAATTAATTTCTTCAACTGTATTGTACATAGAGAAACTAAATCTTACTGAATTATTGACCTCTGCTTCTGTATACCCTAATGATAAAAGTGTCGCACTTGGTTCTGGCTTATTAGAGGAACAAGCTGATCCTGTTGAAATAAATATTCCTTTGCTTTCTAAAGCATGAAGCAGGACTTCACCTTTTACACCTTCAAATCGCATATTGAGGATATGGTGTGCACTATCGTTTCCTTCAATGCCATTTACAAAGGTTCTTTCAATGTTGTTCATAATTCCATCTCTAAGTTGCGCTTTTAACTCTAATAGCTTTTGTGAATTGGTGGTTAAATTGCTGTACATATAATCTGCTGCAACACCTAATCCAGCAATTCCTGCTGTGTTTTCTGTACCTGAACGAATTCCCATTTGATGAGCTCCACCGTACATAAGTGGCTTAATTTTTACTTTTTGACTAATATATAGTACACCTACACCCTTAGAAGCATGTATCTTATGTCCACTAATGCTTAAGCAATCGACTTGCCACTTTTTGGGTTGAAGCCATATTTTCCCAAAGGACTGAACAGCATCAACATGAAAAATTGTATTTGGATTTTTTGCTTTAATAATTTGTCCTATTTTATCTAACGGGGATATCACACCAATTTCGTTATTCACATGCATAATCGAGACAAGTATTGTGTCAGGTCTTATTGCACCTTCTAATACTTCTAAGTTAACTGTTCCGTCTGAATGCACTGGAATGGTTGTCACTTCAAAGCCTTCCTCTTCTAGTTGTTTTGCGGTACGCCCAACGGAAGGGTGTTCATAGCATGAAATAATGATATGCTTTCCACTTCTAATATAAGCTCTAGCTACACCTAAAATTGCTAAGTTGTTTGATTCAGTACCTCCAGAAGTGAAAAATATTTCTTTTTTTTCAACTTTCAACAATCTAGCAAGAATGCTTCTAGCTTCAGTAACTTCCTTTTCTGCCTCTATTCCCATATAATGTAACGAAGATGGATTGCCATAGTGCTCATCCAACACAATACACATTTTTGTAATTACTTCGGTCATAGCTTTTGTTGTTGCTGCATTATCTAAGTATACATTCAATTCCTTCACCTCAAATTTTTGTAGAATTCAAGTGGTATCTTCAATACTGTACCCAATATATCATATGCCTTTTTCTACAAAATGATACTCTATTCATGGTATAGAGAAAGTGTTGCGCATAGAAAAAGGTAGGGATGCCCTACCTTAAGGTCCTATTATATGATCTAAAGTCGATCTACTTTGACATTATATTATCGATAGCTTGTAGTACTCTAGCTTTTTGAAAAGGTTTTACAATAAAATCCTTTGCACCTTTTTTAATTGCATCAACAACCATTGGTTGTTGACCCATTGCAGAACACATAATAACCTTTGAATTTGGACTTTCCTTTAAAATATCAGGAAGTGCTGTAACACCATCCATTTCTGGCATTGTAATATCCAATGTAATAACATCTGGTTTTAATTCCTTCGCTTTCTTAATGGCTTCTATACCATTACTAGCTTCACCAACTACTTCATAACTTTCTTCTTCTAACATTTTTTTTAATACCGTTCTCATAAATACTGCGTCATCAACAATTAACACTCTAATTGCAGCCATAATTACTCCACCTCCAAGTTATACATTAAAATAGACAATACTACCATGCCTGCTGTTTCAGTTCTTAAAATCCTTTTACCCAGAGAAACAATAGAAGCCTCCATGGCCATAAGTCTTTCAATCTCAATTTCATCAAAACCACCTTCTGGTCCAATAAAAATTCCAATGGATCCATGGTTAGCGGCTTGAGAAAAAATTTCTTTCGAACTCTTCATGTCACTAGCCTTCTCATAAGGTACGATTACATTTTCTAACTTTCCCGCGTATTGTAATGCCTCATCGAAACTCATTGCATCAGTTACTGTTGGAATAATAGCACGATGAGATTGTTTTGCTGCAGCAGAAGCGATTCGCTGCCATCTATCATTCTTTTTTTCTTTATTCTGCTGGTTTATTTTTACTATGGACCTTGCCATCACAACCGGAACAATTTCATAAACACCGAGTTCAATACTCTTTTGAATGATAAGTTCCATTTTATCCTGTTTAGGTATTCCCTGAAACAAATATATTTTTGTAGGCAATTCTTGATTTGATTGTTGAACAGATTGTATTTTGCATTTAACGAACTCTTTTTCTAATAAATCTATTATACAACAATATTCTTGCCCTTGTCTATTACTAATTATTATTTCTTCATTCGTAGAAAGTCGCAAAACATTAACAATATGGTTAACATCGGCTCCTTCAATCGTAATATAATTTTCTTCAATTTGGTTGTCTTCTACAAAAAATCGATGCATAAAATCACGCTTTCATCTTGGAGGTTATTGCTACCCATTCTCCATGATTTGTTATTTCAATTATTTCAAAATTCGAACTAATTAGCTTTGATTTCACTTCATCCAATCGGTCTAATATAATTCCAGAAGAAATGAATAAGCCATCATTTTTCAGAACTCTTTTTATATCATCTACCAAAACCAATATAATATCAGCCATAATATTTGCAACTACTAAATCTGCTTTTTCATTTACTTGACTAATTAAATCGCCATGAAAAACGGATATTTGTGCCTCCAAATGATTAAGCTCTACATTTTCCTTACTCACTTTAACCGCTGCTTTATCTAAATCAATAGCAGAAATTTTTCCTGCTCCTAGCCTTGCAGCTACAATGGATAAAATTCCACTTCCACAACCAACATCAATGACACTTACACCTTTTTGTACATATTTCTCTAGCTGTGTAATGCACATTGATGTGGTTTCATGGGTACCACATCCAAAAGCCATACCGGGATCTATTTCTATGACAATGTCGTCTTCCTTTAAATCTAAAAAAGGCTCCCAGGTTGGCTTAATGACTATATGTTCTCCAACTCTAAATGGCTTATAATATTGTTTCCAATTGTTTGCCCAATCTTCTTCTTTCGTTATTGATCTATTGATCGTACCTTCACCAATGTCAACATAGCCTTTTATTTCTTCTAAGTATTCCTCAATAAGCAAGACTTTTTCTTCAATGTTCTCTTCTTCTGAAAAGTAACAGATTACTTTAATTGAGTCAGAGACTACAAGCTTACTGTCAATATAATCTACAATCAGATTTTCTTTTTCGTATTGGCTTAATTTATTATCAACTATTTCAATACCTTTTACACCAATAGAATACAACATATCGGCTATTAGCTCGATTGCATCTTCTTTTGTGTTTATTAGAATGCTATGCCATTCCATTTATGAATCACCTCGTTTATTCAAAAACGTCTTTTACTTTATCGTACCACTTTTTCTTTTTATCGCCTTGTTCATTTGATATAGTCTTAGATATGGCTGCGAATTCCTTCAATAATTCAATCTGTCTATCATTCAGATTTTTAGGCACTTCAATAATAACAGTAACATATTGATCTCCTCTAATCTTAGGATTGCTTAATTTAGGGACACCCTTACCTTTTAATCTAAAACGTGTATTGGTTTGTGTTCCCGCATTCATTTCATACTTAACATTTCCATCAATGGTTGGCACTTCAAGTTCATCACCAAGCGCTGCTTGCGCAAAGGTAATTGGCATTGTATATAGTATGTCAATATCTTGTCTTTCGAAATGTGGATGAGGTTCAATATAAATAGTCAATAAAATATCGCCTCTTGGTCCACCATTTTTACCTGGTTCGCCTTTTCCTTTTAAACGAATACTCTGACCATTGTCAATTCCTTCAGGAATAGATACTGATATCTTTTTAATTCTTCTTACAAAGCCTGAACCTTGACAATCGGTACATTTTTCTTTGATAACCTTGCCAGAGCCTTGGCATTGACCACATGTCTTAACGCTTGATACTGTACCAAATAAAGTTTGTTGATTATATCTTACTTGACCAGCTCCATGACAAGTTGGGCATTGTTCTGGTGAAGTTCCAGACTTTGCTCCTGATCCATGACATGTATCACATGGATCTGATGTTGTTACTTGAATTTCCTTTTCAATTCCAAAAACAGCTTCTTCAAAGGCCAATTTAATATTAGCTCTTAAATTAGCACCTTTTGTTGGCGCATTTGAACTTTGTCTTCTCGAGCCTCCAAAAAAATCGCCAAAGATATCTCCAAAAACATCGCCCATATCTCCAAAATCAAAACCACCTCTAAACCCACCAGCACCAGCTCCGTTGTCAAAGGCTGCATGACCAAATTGATCATACTTAGCTCTTTTTTCCGCATCACTTAATACTTCATAGGCTTCTGTAGCTTCTTTAAATTTATGTTCTGATACATCATCATCTGGATTCGTATCTGGATGATGTTGCTTCGCAAGTTTACGATATGCTTTTTTAATATCTACCTCAGTTGCACCTTTTGAAACTCCCAAGGTTTCGTAATAATCTTTCTTTTCTGCCATAAAATCACCTACCTGTTTTTTTAGAGCAAGAAAGCTCTACTATTTAAAATTCAGCTTTCCCGTGGCCAAAGCCAATATTCATTAATAATATCATTACTACTATACGATATATCCATCTATAATGCAATACTTGCTCTATACTAGAATAGCTTACTAATAGTAGTAACCATGGCAATACGACTGCCAAAGCAGTCGTATTGTTTAAGTTATGTTGTAATATGTTATAGTCTAAACTTACTTTTCTTCTTTAAAATCTACATCAACAAAATCATCTGGACCTTCTGAAGGGCCTTCTGATTGACCATCTGCAGGACCTGCTCCTGCTGATGCATTTGCTGCTTCGTATAGTTTCGCTGAGAAATCTTGTACAATTGTCATTAATGAATCCTTTGCAGCTTTAATTTCTGCAGCTTCTGCGTCAGAAATTGTTTCAGTTTTCACTTTTTCTAGAATATCTTTTAATTTCTTTACTTCAGCTTCAATCTTGCTCTTTTCTTCTTCACTTACTTTATCTCCAAGTTCCGTAATTGTCTTTTCAGTTTGGAATATAAGAGATTCTGCTTCATTTTTAAGGTCAATGGCTTCTTTACGCTTTTTGTCTTCTGCTTCAAAACGCTTTGCTTCGTCTACTGCCTTATTTATTTCTTCATCTGAAAGATTAGTGCTTGCTGTGATTGTAATGTGTTGTTCTTTTCCTGTTCCTAGGTCTTTAGCATGTACATTTACGATACCATTGGCATCAATATCAAAGGATACTTCAATTTGAGGAATTCCTCTTCTTGCTGTAGCAATGCCATCTAATCTAAAGCGTCCTAAGGTTTTATTGTCTCTTGCAAATTCTCTTTCACCTTGAACGATATGAATATCTACTGCTGTTTGATTATCTTCTGCAGTTGAGAACACTTGGCTCTTCTTAGTTGGAATCGTAGTATTTCTTTCAATTAGCTTAGTTGCTACACCACCTAATGTTTCAATTCCAAGTGATAAAGGCGTTACGTCTAATAATAAGATGTCTCCAGATCCCGCATCTCCCGCAAGCTTACCACCTTGAATAGCAGCACCTACAGCTACACATTCATCAGGATTGATACCCTTAAAAGCATCTTTTCCTGTAAGGCTTTTAACTGCATCTTGAACCGCTGGGATTCTAGTTGAACCACCAACCAATAATACTTTATCAAGTTGGGAAGCTGATAAACCAGCATCCTTTAACGCACTTGAAACTGGACCAAGTGTGCTATCAACTAAATCATGTGTCAATTCATCAAATTTCGAACGTGTAAGAGTGATATCTAAATGCTTAGCACCGTCTTGACTAGCAGTGATAAATGGTAGGTTTATATTTGTTGTAGTTGTATTTGATAATTCTTTTTTAGCGTTTTCTGCTGCTTCTTTTAAACGTTGCATTGCCATTTTGTCAGATGTCAAATCAATGCCTTCTTTGTTTTTGAATTCCTTTACTAAGTAATCCATAACACGTTTGTCAAAGTCATCTCCACCAAGTCTATTGTTTCCGCTTGTTGCTAGAACTTCTAATACACCATCACCAATTTCAATAATGGATACATCAAAAGTACCTCCACCTAAATCATATACCATGATCTTTTGTTCATGTTCGTTGTCTAAACCATATGCAAGTGCTGCAGCAGTTGGTTCATTAATGATTCTTTTAACATCTAATCCAGCAATCTTTCCTGCGTCTTTGGTTGCTTGACGTTGGCTATCACTGAAGTAAGCAGGTACAGTAATTACTGCTTCTGTTACGGTTTCTCCAAGGTAACTTTCTGCATCTGCTTTTAGCTTTTGTAGAATCATAGCAGATACTTCTTGTGGTGAATAGTCTTTATCATCAATTTTAACCTTATGATTCGTTCCCATTTCTCTTTTTATAGAGCTAATTGTTTTGTCTGGATTCGTGATAGATTGTCTTTTTGCTGGGTCTCCTACAAGACGGTCTCCATTTTTTGCAAAAGCTACAACTGATGGTGTAGTTCTTGCTCCTTCTGTATTAGCAATAACGATAGGTTTGCCACCTTCCATTACAGATACACATGAGTTTGTTGTTCCTAAGTCAATTCCAATTATTTTAGCCATTTATAATTCCTCCTATAATATGTTAAAACTATCAATTTTTTTGTGATATTAATTTACTACCTTAACCATACTAAATCTAAGTACACGATCCTTGAACATATATCCTTTTTGAAGCACTTCTATAACTTCGTTTTCACCATAATTTTCATCTTCTTCATGTGAAACTGCATGATGCAAATTAGGATCAAATTCCTGATAGAGGGCGTCCATTTCTTCTACACCTAGATCTTTCATTGCCCCTAATAGTTGTTTGTAAATCATTTCAATGCCTTGCACAAAGGAATTTTCTTTTTCTTCTTCTGATGCGATTCCTAATGCTCTCTCGAAATTGTCTATAATTGGCAAGAATTTTTCAAATACTTCCTTGGATCCATTTTCATACATTTGAGATTTTTCTTTTATTGTTCTTTTTCTAAAATTATCATATTCAGCCATAGTACGTTGGAGCTTATCAAGATAGCTCTTAGCAATGTTTCTCTCTGCTTGAAGCTTTGATTCAAAATCCATTTCTGTCTCATCTAATTCTACATCAAGAGCAGTGTCTATCACTTCTTCCATGATTTCATCCTTTACTTCTGTGTCTTCTGTAGTCGTATCATTTGCTGTTTCTTGTTTTAATTCGTCTTCTATCACTGTTTTTCCACCTTTCCTTTAGCTTCCTTTGTCGCCTTTTATAAGTTTTTTCTCCATACTATTGATTAAATATTTTAAAGAAGAAATAGTATTCATATAATCCATCCTTTTAGGTCCGATGATTCCAATTGCACCAACCATCTCTCCACCTATACTATAAGATGTCGTAATAATACTACATTCTTTCATTTCAGCAACTTCAATTTCTTCACCAATCTTAATCTTAATCTTGCCATCTTCATTGCCTGTCATGCTATATAACAGCGTTTTTAAAGCGCCCTTTTCTTCAAAGGTATCAATTAACTCCATTGCTTTCGTAACATCACTAAATTCAGGGAATTTAAGAATATTGGTCGTGCCTGATGTATAAATATCTGTATCGTCTATAGACGCAATTGTTTGACCTACTACATCAAGAACCTTGGTAATAATTTCAAAATTAGTATCTGCATATTTTTGAATACTTTGGATCAAAGGTAGATTAATTTGTTCAAGAGTTAACCCGTATAAATGTTCATTAAGGATAAAGGTTAGCCTGTTGAGAACATTTTGTTCAATGCCTTCTTTAATATCGATCATATAGTTTTTGATGGTATTTCCATCTGTTACTACAACTGCAAGAAGTTTCGTTGGTTCAAGACAAATGAGTTGAATGTTTTTGATTTTACTCTTCTTGTATTGTGGTGTGGAGATCATTGTTGCATAACGGGTTTCCTTCGCAAGCATTTTAACAATATCTTGCAAAAGATTTTCTATACGATCTGCTTTTTGTACTAAATCCTCAAGTAGCGCAATTTTTTTCATCTGTGATTTTTGATTATCCAACAAAATATCTACATATAGTCTATATCCTTTGTCAGAAGGGATTCTTCCAGATGATGTATGAGGTTGCACAATAAAACCAAGCTCTTCTAGGTCAGACATCTCGTTTCGAATCGTCGCTGGGCTAATGCCTAAATCATAATTCTTTGATATCGTCCTAGAACCTACTGGCTCTGCTGTATCAAAATAGCTTGATATAATAGCTTGAAGAATTTTCATTTTTCTATCATTTAATTCCATTTGATCACCACCTTAATCTCAGGAAATCTTTTGTTGTTGTTAGCACTCTCATCGAACGAGTGCTAACGCTTGACAATAAAATATCACTTTGAGGCGACTTTGTCAATAGAATTTCTAAAAATATTTTATTTTTTTGTCTATAAAATGAACTTAGCAAGTACATAATTACTTATGTCTATCCCTTTATTGGTTAGGCTTAGGCGATCCCCCTCCTCAATCAACAAGTCTTGCTTTATTAAGTCAAATACTACTTCACCATATTGTTCTTCAATTTTTTGATTGAATTTATTTAAATAATCTTTTTTACTGATTCCCTCCATTAACCTAAGTCCAAGGAACATAAATTCTTCTTTTTGAGCAATTATTGTTGATGGGGCTTTATTTGATATGATTTCATTCAAGTCCCCTTGAGCATTCATATATTGATCTATATTCCTTGTGTTATCCATTCGTATTTGGTCATAATAGGAAGCTGCACCTAGTCCAATACCAATATACTTCCCTAAAGTCCAATATACTTTATTGTGCTTGCAAGAAAAGCCCTTTTTACTATAGTTTGATATTTCATAATGCTCGTAGCCTTTTTGAGCTAAGCATTCATTCGCATACCAATACATAGTTCTTTCTATTTCTTCATCTGGCAGTTCCCATTTCTTTTGCTGATATTGACTGTAATATGGCGTATCTTCTTCAACTAGCAAACCATACACGGAAATATGTTCAGGATTTAGGATCAGGACTTGCTTCAAAGTTTCTTTCCATTCTCCCAACGTCTGATTTGGCAACCCAAACATTAAGTCAACATTGATATTATCATACCCTATTTCACGAAGCATATTAAAATTCTGGGCAAATTCTTCAAAGGTATGAATCCGCCCTAAGTGTTTGAGTCGTTCATTATCAACTGCTTGTAGACCTAGACTAATTCTATTAATACCAAGTATTTTATAGATTGTACCCTTTTCCCTTGAAATTGTTCCTGGATTACATTCAATCGTTATTTCTGCTGTTGGTTCTAAGTTGAAATTTTCTTTTATTTCCTTCATTATTGATTCAATATATTTTGCTTCAATTACTGATGGTGTACCTCCACCAATGAATATACTCTTGACAATATTGTTTCGTAATAATGAATGATAGCTTCTGATTTCTGCTACCAATGCAGTGATATATTCATCTATTTTATCGTCTTCATGGGCAAATGAAAGAAAGTCACAATAATTACATTTGCTTTTACAGAAAGGGATGTGAATATACAAGCTTACTGGTTCTGTTGTTGGTTCTATTGTTTGTTCTATTGTTTGTTCTATTGTTGGTTCTATTGTTGGTTCTATCAATTGTTTTCACCCCTTCAAAATTCTCAATTAACGATACAGAGATAAAAGCATTTTTTCTTCATGATTAATACGAAAGGCAGTAAGTGTTCATTTTTCGCCCGACCGGCCCAAGGGAAAGGCCAGAAAAATGAACACTTACTGCCAATAAAACGATACACCTATCAGAAAAAATGCTTTTGTCGACAGTCCGAGCTATCTAATCACATGTATTAAATGGCTTAATTAAATTGTCAACAATCTAAGCTATCTGGCACATGTAATTAGATAGCTTAGTCAATTATTCATCCAATTTCAAAACACTCATAAAAGCACTTTGTGGCACATCTACATTACCAACCTGTCTCATTCGCTTCTTTCCTTCTTTTTGTTTCTCAAGAAGTTTTCTCTTTCTCGAAATATCACCACCGTAACATTTTGCAAGTACATCTTTTCTCATCGCTTTCACCGTTTCCCTAGCAATAATCTTATTACCAATTGCTGCTTGAATCGGTATTTCAAATTGATGCCTTGATATTTCTTTTTTGAGCTTTTCAACAATCTTCTTTCCTCTTTCAAAGGACGTATCTCTATGAACAATAAAAGATAAAGCATCCACCAACTCTTTATTAATTAATATATCTAATTTGACAAGGTCAGATTCTTTATAACCAATTAATTCATAATCAAAAGAAGCATATCCTCTTGTTCTTGATTTTAATGCATCAAAAAAATCATAAATGATTTCATTTAAAGGCAGCTCATAACTCAGCTGCGCTCTAGTGGATTCAATATAGTGCATACCTAAGTATTCACCACGTCTTTCCTGACACAAATCCATAATTTGTCCAATGTATTCAGAAGGAACCATAATTTCAGCTTTAACAATTGGTTCTTCCATAGATCTAACTTCTGATAAATCTGGTAAATCTAATGGATTTGATAAATTAATGACTTGTCCATCTGTTTTATTTATTTTATAGATAACACTAGGTGCAGTTGTTACCATATCTAAGTTGTATTCTCTCTCAAGTCTTTCTTGAATTATTTCTAAATGTAATAACCCTAAGAATCCACATCTAAAACCAAACCCTAAGGCAACAGAGGTTTCCGCCTCAAATATAAGTGCTGCATCGTTAAGCTGAAGCTTTTCTAAGCCATCTCTTAAGTCTTGATATTTTGCACCGTCAGCAGGATACATTCCGCAGTATACCATTGGATTCACTTTTTTATAGCCTGGTAATGCTTCACTTGCAGGGTTCTCTAAGTCTGTTATCGTATCTCCAACTTGCGTATCGCGTAGATTTTTAATGCTTGCAGTAATGTAGCCTACCGTTCCTGCAACAAGTTCTTCAGTAGGGATAAACTGTCCAGGACCGAAGTATCCAACCTCCACAACTTCAAAAACCTTTTTTGTTTCCATCATCTTTATCTTTGTACCTTTTCTTACAGTACCTTCTTTTATCCTACAAAAAACGATTACACCTTTATAGGAGTCATATTTAGAATCAAATATAAGCGCTTTCAGAGGGGCGTTACGGTCTTCAACTGGTGCTGGAATATCTGTAACGATTCTTTCTAATACTTCCTCAATATTCAAGCCTTCCTTCGCTGAAATCTGAGGTGCATTCGCGGCTTCAATTCCGATAATATCCTCAATTTCCGCTATAACTCTAACAGGATCTGCACTTGGCAAATCAATTTTATTGATAACTGTCAAAATTTCGAGGTCATGTTCTAGCGCTAAATAAACATTTGCAAGTGTTTGCGCTTCTATTCCTTGTGCCGCATCGACAACTAAAATAGCACCTTCACATGCTGCTAAGGATCTTGAAACCTCATAGTTAAAATCCACATGTCCAGGCGTATCTATTAAATTAAATATATATTCTTCTGAGTTTTTTGCAGTATAAATCAATCGGACTGCTTGCGCTTTGATTGTAATACCTCTTTCTCTTTCGAGATCCATATTATCAAGCACTTGCGCTTGCATTTCTCTTTCAGTTAATAGACCAGTCATTTGAATGATTCGATCTGCTAATGTAGATTTACCGTGATCAATATGGGCAATAATACAGAAATTTCTTATGTGATTTTGGTTGATTTCTGGCACTTAGACTGCCTCCTGTTCTCTTCAATTTCTGTTGCATATTATAGCATAGCCTTGTTATTTAGGCAAGTGAAAAGAATTCTGTTAGAACTTGATATATCCTAGTAATTCCTTCTACAATCTCCTCATCAGATAAATTTCCATAACCAATCATTATCTGCTGACGATATAAGCCTTTTATAATAGCATGTTCTTCTACTGAAGGAACCGCTATACCCTTATTTTTTAATTGCTTAAATAAATTATTATCAAATATTACATCTTTAAAATGAATTACTAGATGAATTCCTGATGTATGTCCAATGATCTTAATTTGATCACCAAAAACCTCCTGTAAGGTTTTTATTACCAACTGGCTCTTATGTTGATACAGTTTGATAGATTTTCTAACATGTTTATCTAAATATCCTTCTCGAATAAATCTTGCCAAAGTCAATTGTTCTAGCACCGGTGAATGAAGGTCTTCTGCATATTTAATAGCTTTTGCACCCTCAATTAAATGCTCAGGCAAAATCATATATCCAATTCTAAGTGCTGGACATAGAATTTTACTAAAGGTACCCACATAGATAACTCTATTCGGGTCAAGACTTTGCATAGATTCAATTGGGTCACCCTCATATCTAAACTCACTATCGTAATCATCCTCAACAATATAAGATGATTTATCACGAGCATAACGAATTAAATCAATCCTTCTTTTGATGGGTAAGACGCTACCCATAGGATACTGATGAGAAGGTGTAGTAAAGATTAAACTTGGTTGCAAATCTGAAGGTAATAAATCTGTTATCATCCCTTTTTCATCTGTTGGTATAGAATGAATCCTCATATTCGTTTTTTCCAAACTTGCGATAATACCATGGCTTAGTGGATCCTCAACAAAAACAAGATTGTTTATCGGATGAAACAATCGCCCTAGCATAGTAAACACTTGAGCTGCTCCAGTAGTAATTAGAACTTGTTCGGGTTGGCATTTCACCCCTCTAACTCTTCTAAGATAATGGGTTAGTTCAAAGCGCAAATCATAACAACCTCTAGGTTCGTGATAGTCTAATTGAATGGAGGGCAAATCTTGACAGATTTTTTTATAAATATCTGCCCATATCTCTTTTGGAAACAAATCAAGATTAGGGACACCTGTTCTAAAATCTATTAGACCTTCCATCGGTTCATGCCTTAAGCCAAGAATGTTTTCTCTTTTAATTTCTGTGGATGCTTTGTAATGTTCAAGAATGATTCCATCAGCCACAAATGTACCTGCACTTTCTCTCGCTTCTACATAACCTTCGGCAATCAATTGATCATAAGCTTCTATAATAACATTTCTAGACAGACCCAGCTCTTTTGATAATTGCCTTGTGGAGGGCAATTTCTCATAAGGCTTAAGAAGCCCTGTAAGGATTTGATTTTTGATTGCTTGGTAAATTTGTCTTATAAGTGTGATTTGACTATTTCTATCTATGGTAAGATACATGATAACCTCCAAAATGTGGTTCTAAATAATTCGCCTAAATGTGGTTCTACACTATACCACTTTCATTTGTTATCATTATACCATAAAAAAAAGGAGCCCACTGTATGAAAAAAACACATTCTGCTTATATCCAACTCTCGTTGGCCATGTTTTTTGCTGGAAGCACTGTTGTCGCTGGTAAATATATGGTAGACATACCCATTTTCATCTCACAAACCATTAGCCTAATGTTTGCCCTAGTGTTCATATTTCCATTAGCAATTATAAAAGAAGGCAAAATAAGTCAATTTAAAATCAAGAAAAAAGATTGGTTCTTATTGTTTTTACAAGGTTTAACGGGAATTTTTATGTTTCGAATTTTTATTTTACTAGGTCTTAGATTAACCAGCGCTATTGAGGGTGGTATTATTATGAGTACAACACCTGCAATTTTAGCACTATGCTCATTCCTATTTTTAAAGGAGAAAATCACAAGAAGAATCCTGCTTGGAATTATGATTAGTGTTTCCGGTATACTACTCCTTAATACGAATGGGATTGTTTCTGGAGTTACCGGCTCATGGTCCGGTATACTTGGCAATTTTTTTGTTTTATTAGCTGTTGTTGGAGAAGTATTGTTTACTATTTTCAGAAAAAAACAATCCTTTGAATCACACCCTTTGACTACAACTGCCTTTGTTATTTTATTTGCTTTTCTATTATTTTTGCCTGTTGGAGCCTATCATAGCCTTGGATTTAACTGGGATTTAATAACACCATCTCAACTAATACCAATGTTTTATTATGGCGCCATCTGTTCTGCACTTGGCTATACGTGTTGGTTCAGTGGTATATCTAAAGTTAAAGTTAATGTTGCTGCAGGCTTTTCAGGAGTAATGCCAATTAGCTCTGTCATTTTATCCGTTATAATCCTTGGCGAAAAAATAACTTGGCAGCATATCATTGGTATGTTGTTAGCACTCCTAGGTATTTATACGATATCCAGTATAAGAAAATCAAAATTGCCTCAGTCGTCGTATTTAAGCAGTCAGCCCACGAGCTCATAATTTAATGTCAAATTTGCTTATATAGAACAATTATCTTAAAAACGGTAATTCTAATTGATCTAATAAGATAGAAGGATTTCTAAGTTTTCGATTTAACAATAAATCACCATGACAATCTGAACCCCCAGAAATGTAAAGTGAGTTAGCTTTACAAAAATCCACATAATAGCCACTGTCTATTGGATTTATATAATAGGGTGAATAACATTCAAAGCCCTGTATTCCAAAGGATACCCATTCTCTTAATTGTTCTAAAGGCATAAAGTCTTGTTTAACATATGCAGGTGGATGAGCTAATATAGCAACAGCACCTGCTTGTCTAATATCTTCTATCACCTGCTCTGGTGAGTCGAATACAAGCTGTAGTTTATAGTTTATCATCAATTGAAAGAAGCTTTGCATATTATTCACTACTTTCTTATCAAGTAAGAAATTCAGAGATGGCCAGCCTCCTCTCGTTAAATCATAACTATATTGTTCAAATTCCTCAAGTGATAATTGAGGATAGTCTTTTTTGACTGTTTCTATTACTGTGTTGTGATAATCTAGTCTTTGCTTATGATTTTTATTAACCCTTGCAACAAGAATTGGATTATTAAGATTAAAATCATAAGTGAGAATATGATATTCCATATTTTGAAAGGATGTAGAAATTTCAACTCCCGAAACACATGTGAGTCCATTGTTTTCAGCTATTATTTGAGCTTCAGCCACATTATCTATTGAATCATGATCTGTAATAGCAAAAGTACTTATGTTAGCTGTTTTAATATGCTCTATCGCCTTTTCTGGGGTCCAAGTGCCATCTGATGCTTGTGTATGAATGTGTAAATCAACGTATTTCTTCATCATGAATTACTACTTCCTCTCTAGTTTATAAATGCTTTTTTTATACCAATCATATCATATCGATAATCTAATTTAGTAAATTATACGTATCATGAATCCTTATATCTTAAAACTATAACCTTCGTTAAAAACAAAGTCAATATATTGTAATCATTTACCCTTTAATATTATCCACAAATAAATTAATAATTTCAGCTATTGTTTCGTTCTCAAGATATGGATGCATTGGCAAACTTAAAATTCTGTTGCTGATATCTTCGGATATTGGAAAATCACCTTTTTTATAGCCTAATTTCCTATTTGCAGCTTGTAAATGAAGTGGCTTACGATAATATATTGCAGTCTGGATACCTTTATCATTTATTTCTCTCATTAATGATTCTCTTACTTCATAGTCCTTTGTAAGCACTGAGTACTGAGCCCAAGCGGAACTATACTCTTCTGGTACTTGAGGCGTCTTAATAAGCTCCTTTAAGCCAGCAGTGTACTTATTTGCCACTTCATTTCTTAGATCGATTTCCGAGTCAAATATAGACAGTTTTGCAAGTAGAATTGCTGCTTGAATCGTATCAAGTCTACCATTTATTCCAATCCTAATATTGTCGTACTTATCTATTCCTTGACCATGAACCCGAATAGACTTTATGGCTTCGTAAAGTAAAGAATCTCTTGTAAATATTGCACCTCCATCTCCGTAACAGCCCAAAGGCTTAGCAGGAAAAAATGATGTTGACGCTGCATCGCCAAAGCTTCCAGCTTTTCTGCCTTTATACCTGCCTCCAAAACCTTGCGCCGCATCTTCAAGAACCCTTATATTATATTTTGCAGCAATAGCCTCAATTTTCTCATAGTCAGCAGGTAATCCGAATAAATCAACTGGAATGACCACTCTTGGTTTCAAGCCGTCTTCTTCAATTATCCTTATGATGGCTTGTTCAAGTAATTCAGGGTCAATATTGTAAGTTTCAGGATTTATATCAACGAAAACTGGTGTAGCCCCTAATAGACTAACAACCTCTGAGGTTGCTATAAATGTAAAAGGTGTTGTGAAAACTGCATCTCCTTTTCCTATTTCCCAAGCTAATAAAGGTAGTAGCAAAGCATCCGTACCACTTGAGCAGGTCACCGCGTAATCTACTCCAACATATTCTGCCAGTTTTCTTTCAAGCTCTAATACCTCGGGTCCCATTATATATTTGCCATGTTCTAAAACCCTGTCAATACTATTGTTAATCTCTGATTTTAGCTTTCGATATTGTATAGACAAATCATTCATCGGTATCATAATTTTCAACCTCACTTAAGCAACCATTCTTTTCGATATAATTTCTACTGCAAATCTTACAGCTCAGTCCATCCTTAAGCTGTTCTCCACACTCACACACCCAACCCTTTCTTTTTGCAGGCACCCCAACCATGAGTGTATAATCAGGCACATCGGAAGCAACGACTGCTCCAGCAGCAATAAGTGCGTGGCGACCTATCGTGTGCCCACATACAATTGTTGCATTTGCTCCAATTGATGCACCTTCCTTTACCAGCGTCTTAAGATATTCCTCTCTGCCCTTTTTAGGATATTTACTCCTAGGAGTTAAATCATTTGTAAACACCATAGATGGACCACAAAATACATAATCTTCTAATTCCACTCCCTCATATACTGAAACATTGTTTTGGATTTTTACATTATTTCCAAGGTGTACATTATTTGAAATATTAACGTTTTGTCCGATCACACAATTTTGTCCGATTTTTACACCTTTTTGAATATGAGAAAAATGCCATATTTTTGTGCCACTTCCAATTTTTACTTCCTCATCTATATAAGCGCTTTCATGAACATAATAATCTTTATTTTGCATCATTTATATGATCTCCTTGATATTTACGGTAGTGATAGGAACTCGCCAGCCACTTCGATATGAGCCCCTAACCTAACACTTTAGGTTAAGTTGTTTTGATACCTCTTCAAGTATTTTTACAACCTCATAACCACTCTGCCCATCCGCAACTGTTATATCTGCGTCAAGGTTTTTAACAAAATACTCTAGCTCATTTTTAAGTGGAGCGGATTTTTCATAATCAATGTGCTCTGTATCAGCTACTCTTACGATAGGAGAAGCGTTTTCCCAATCAATACTTTTATTATAAAAAACAATATTTTGTTCTGCGTTCGAATCCTCAAATACAAGTGTACCTTTATCGCCTACTACAATTAATCTACGCTCCAAAAAAGGATATAGCCAAGAAACAAATATATGTGCTTTCACATTATTAGGGTATGTGAGACTTGCCATAACAACATCATGTATATTCTGTTGTAGAAAACAGCCACCCTCAGCACTCATGCTAATAGGTGTCGTTCCTATTAAATAATTAATAACAGATATATCATGAGGTGCAAATGAATAAAATACATTTTCTTCTGTCCGAACTGTACCCATATTCAAACGTGTTGAGTAAAGATATAAAAGCTTACCAATTTTCCCCTGATCAATTAACTCCTTGATTTTTTTAATTGCTGGATGAAACAAAAGCAAATGCCCTACCATTAGCTTACATTCAAAAACTTGAGATAACCAAATTAATCTATTTGCATCAATCGTTGAAAGAGCAATTGGCTTTTCAATTAAGACATTCTTTTTTTGTTTTAATAATTGACTTCCTATTTCATAATGTGTCTGAGCTGGTGTTGCAATTACATAACCATCATAATTATCCCTTAAAGAGTCTTTTACATTTTGATAACCTTTGACAACGTTATATTGTAATAAACTCTCTGATAAGCGGTTGGGATCATTTTCTACAATTCCAGCTAAATTTCCCATTTCATGTAGTGTTCTTATATGGTTTTGACCCCATCGACCTGCTCCGATAACACAGATTTTTTTATTTTTTAATACATTACACACTATGAATCTCCCCATCACATATTTTATAGTTTTTATAGGTTTTACATTTTTATAGCTTTTATAGCTTTTTATATATTTCAATAAGTTTTAAAATTTCTTTGTCCCTGTCATGATATTTTTCTGCATAACTTCTACCTTGAATACCTAAATTTTTTAGCATATCCCTATTTTCCAGAACGAAGGTTATTTTTTCTTTTATATTATCCGGATTGGCTATAATAATGGGAAGCTCCTTTGGATATTTTTCTCTCATAAAGTCACTTATCCAGCAAATAACTGGTTTTTCTAAAGCCATTGCCTCAACAGATGTTGGTCCATATCTACCTATCAGAAGTTGGTCAATAACCAAGTCCGCTTCTGTGATAACATTTTCCGGTGATATTTCCTGTATAAGCTTAAAGTTTATATCATAAAATATTTTTAATTCATTGATTGCTTCCAGAACGTACTTCGTTCCATATAATTCCGGAGTACTGGAAACATGTACAATGGTAAATAGCTTATTATGATCAACTTCATCTTTAGGTTTGTATTTCTTTAAATCAATGATTAAATTCAGTTGTCTTACATCTTCAAAGTAATCTTTTACGTATTCACGAAGTTCGTAATCGCTAACCAAACAGCACTCAACATATTTAGAGAAGTATTTCATTCTATTTATAATATCAAGTTCCTCTTGAATTGAGGTCATTTTTACATAAGGATTTAATTGTGAAGCCTTTGAATATAACCTTACATCTTGCCCCCAAAAGTGCATCAGTACCTTTTTATTCAATTCCTTTAGAACACTTAAATCCGAATGATCAAGGGTAAGCGATGTAAAGGAATGAAAATGGAAAACATCAAATAATGGAATGAGCTTTAACGCTGCATCTATTGTATGATTTAATTTGTTTTTATCTTTTTCAAAAAAAGTAATATCTATTTCAAAGTCAGATGCTCGATTCGTATAATTAGGTAAGTAATTGAATACCTTTGTGTAAATACCCTTTGCATTTAGGGCTTCTGATAATTTTATTGATCTGCTGGTTAGATCCATAGTGCCATGTAGCACTTTGATTCCCTTATCAACTTTTGTCTCTGGTATTGTTTTATTGATTTCATCTATTAATGATTTCTGTTCATTTTTTCTAGACTCTAAATTCTTTTTCGTACCTGTAGAAAACTCTTTTTTATTAATATCACTATATGAAAAAGCGTTAGCAATTTGACTTACTATTCCACCCATTTCACAATAACTCATTACCGCTTCACTTAAATATTGAATTGCATACTTATGTGCTATTTTCCCTGACATAACAGGCATGATTTTAATGATAAACAATCTTTCTTTCATTTCAAGAAATTGTATTTCATGTAAGTTGATTAGCTTTAAGGAAATGTTAAGATATTTCATAAAAATATGAATTAGCTCTTCGTTGGTTAATAAAGAAGCACCAATAAAGCTATCTGTACGATGCAAAATATGCTGTAAGACTATTTTCATTCTTTTTAATTCAAAAGTATTAGACAGAGTTACAACCTTTATATTTTTTAATTTAGGTATTATTCTTAAGTATATTTTATAAGCACTTTTAAATTCCATTCCATCCATATAATACTTGCTTATCAAATCCAAGCTATCCTCTTCATCCTGCTGCTCTTTATTGTTCATTTTTACTTTCAAAGCTTCAATTAACTCTTGCTTGACTTTTTCTGACACAAGTACTTCCAAGCATTTATCAACTTCTACAATTGAACAATCAAGAAGTTGATCTAATAAAAAATATTTAAATATAAACTCCATTTTCTCATTACCAGTTATTTTAGCATTATAAAACTGTGCAAGTTCTGTATATCTACCTGTATAGAAATATGCGTTAATAATTTCAAAAAGGCAGTTTGTTAAAACTATAATGTCCTCTATCTCATATACCTTTTTCAAACACTCTTCATATCTGCCTAAATAATAATGTGAAATAATCATCATTCTTAAAATGTTATCCTGATTCCCAACTGTATAAAAAGTATACATAACATTGTTAGAAACTTCTAAATTCAAGAAATTTTTATTCATTTCAAGGAATTTATTCATATGTAATAATGCGGTTTCGTACTCCTTCTTAACAAAAGAAATAAACGCTTTATAGTAAATAAAATCAATATAGTCCGGTTGAATTGAAAGTGCCATATGAATGATTGTTTCTGCATCATCATATCGTAAACTTCTTAGGTAAATGATTGCAGCGTTATTATAATACATCAGCATGACGCCTTTGATTAACTTATTTTCTTTAATGAGCCGTATATAGATATCTACTTGCTTTAATGCCTCAGCTAAATTCCCATACATAAAATAACTAGAACTCAATTGACATCTGTAGTAGATGTTTCTTGGAACTTTCTCGAGCATCTTAATGAGCATTGATGCTGTTCTGTTAAATTTTTTCTCTCTAACCTCCTCTGTCATAATATAGCCATAATGAAGTATTACAATATCCATGTTTTTAGTCGGAGAATTGCAAATAGGTTGATTGTGTATAGAACTTGCATAATGAAATTGGCCACTATTTCTGAATATACGTTGTTGTGTGATAACCCCATATTGTGTGCACTCTACATTGGTAAAGCTTTTTACTCTTAACGTAAAGGTATTGTGTTTTTTATGATTCTCTTGTGAAAATTCAGCAATTAGCTTATCGATTTCAGCTTTTTCAAATTCTTCATCTGCATCTACTACAAATAAGTATTCTCCTTCCGCAAAAAGAGTGCTACGATTCCTAGCCTCAGAAAAATTATTGTTCCACGAAAATAAATAGATATTGTTAGTATACTTTCTGGCAATTTCCAAGGTATTGTCATCAGAACCTGTATCAACAATTACGATTTCCGCTAAACCCGAATCCATAAGTGGTTTTAGACTTGATAAGCATCTATCTAAATTCTTTTCTTCATTTTTTGTAATCATGCAAATACTTAAAGTATAGGGATATCTACTATTTTCACATCTTAACTTCTGAATATAAAAATATATGACATTCATTCTTTCTGGATAATAGGTACTGATACTCTTTAAAAGATCAATCGCCATTTCAATCTGTTGATTATTTAACAACTCATTTACTTCATTCATTTTATTTATAAATAAGCTGTCACTTGTATAGTATTCCAAATATTTTTCTGTGTCACAATTGCAATAAAAATTATTGTAACAATCTATATATATATTTAATACCTTTAAAATCTTTTCTTTTTTCAAAGGTTCATCGGATTTATCACTCATATAATCTAGGTATGTCTTTAGAATATAGAGGTATTCTACAAATACTTCTTGGCTAGTAAAGTCATTCATTTTTTCATAATAGCTAATAATGAACTGATAAATATATTCCGCTGCATTCAAGTCATTGTCTAAAAGATGATTCATCAGGGCTTTTTGGATGTTTATATTAAGATAAATCATAAAATCAGGTATAACTTTTTCCATTACAAAGTCTTTTAATAACCAGCAATAGTACACTTCCTTTTCACTCAAGCCTATCTTTGTAATGTGTTTTAATAATGTTTTATGACATATATTTTTATCTTCTCTAAAAATCTTCCCAAATTTCAAATATGTTAAATAATGATTTTTTATGTTTAAATGTAAAAATTGATTATTAAGTTTAACTTGATTTACTGTTTCAATCATGAGCATATTCTTTTCTAATAAAATACAGAATTCAAGTTGAAGGCTGGGTGGAAGCGTTAGAATATAAGCTTCGTACCACAGGGAAATTTCATTATAATAGTTACCTTGCAGAAGCTTTATTAAATTTGTTTCTATATTGAAGTGATTATTAATTAAACTAAAATCCTCCATCGTAATGCCCATGTTTTTATTGAAGCCTCTTATACATCTATTGTAAATTATCACTTCTTCTCTAATAAAAAACAGCGACTCATCTTTACACAGATAGCTTTTTATATTTAAGGTCATATTGTAGAGATCTTCCTTCTCAAGTAATTCAATTATTTCTTGAATCAGTTCTTCATTGAGTTGTAGCCCTTCTTCAATAATCATTATTTTCTGTCCAAGTGATGATGCAAAACAAAAATCTTTAAAATTGCAATCATTTTCAGAATACTTATATATACAATGTCTATATGGAATATCAAGGGAATCTATTTCATTGCTTATGATAATGAGTTCTGGATTTTCATTAAGAAGGAGTTGTTCTAACACTTCAATATAATTCTTAAGCTCCTCCTCATTAGTTCGTATTATGATACTTAGTTCATTCATTACTACCCTCCCAGCATAAAACAACTTATATAGTACTAGTTTATTATCTGACTAATTGCTTTGTTACACACTTCTAATTCAACCATAACCGTACTCCAATAATAACCAATTAATATAAGTCACAAGCTTAACCCAAAAACCATATTATGTATTGAGATATCTTAACTCAATAAGAGATATTTTTGTACAACCCTCATGTCGGTAAAGCGATTTTTATAAAGAATTAGGATATTTTAGCTCAAACATTATTATTTTAAAAAGGAGGTGACATTATGGGACAAATTCAAACTGGTATTGGTATTGCTGATGCAACATTAAATCGTACTGGTAGGGAAACAGGATTTCAAAGTGTACCTTTCCAATTCTCTACAACCACTAATACTACAATATGGGAAACAATAGATTTGACTAACGAGTTAATGGGAACTGTCGTCATTATAGGAACTGATATAGGTACTGGTGCAACAATGGGCGTTTTAATTAATGGTCTTAATACCATTGCAGTAACTGATAATGCAACATTCACAAGATCTGTTGATCAACTCAACAGCATAACTGTTACATATGACTCTGGTGCAGCTGGTGTAGCGTCAACGTTAACGCTTTCTCTTGCAGCAAACAAACTTGAACTTTAGTTGATTAAGTTCTACCAATGATGAATAATCGCTTTACCCTCACAATGGGATTTACCTAATAAAAGTTAAGGGAGGATAGATAATCATGTTTACGACTGACTGTATTATTACTGAAAATCTTGCTGGCAATATCGAGTTAAAGGATAGTCATTATCATATTATTTGGCAAGCAATTAATATAAGTGCTGCGGTTACAATTAAAATACAAAATATATCAGATAACTTTATGAAAATAAGAATGGAAATAGAAAAAGAAAAGTGCACCTTAATAGAAATAGCCCCTCATGAAGAAAGAACTATAACAGTATCAAATGTTCTCCTTATTGAGATACAATTGAGTAATAGATCTGATAATACTATCTGCCCTTATGCTAGTTATCAAATCATTATTCATTACCAGTTAGAACCAACACCCCATAAGAAACATGCCACAAAATTTTCTTGTGGAGATTCTTGTTGGTATTCACTTTAAAAGGAGGTTAATTTATGGGATAAATAAATGTTGTGGTGGAACTGCTAATGCGTCAGCATGTTTTATCGTAAATAGTAAAACATATGGCTTTACAAGCATACCCTTTCAACTAAATAAAACCAGTACCAATACAATATGGGAGGCCATTGGCTTACCAGGCTTGTCAGGAACAGTTGTCATAATTGGTAACATCATAGCAGGAACAACGAGAGTGGCTATTAACGGTCTTCATACAACTCAAATAACAGATAATGAAACCTTTGCAATAAGTTCGAATCCACTATGCTCGGTCGTACTCACTTATACCTCAGCAGAAGGAGAATGCAGTTCATTTACCGCTTCAATAAGTGCCGCAAGATTTGAATATTAATATTCAAATCTTACTTTTTCTTCATCGACGATTACCTTTCCTACAATTCTTATTGGTGTTCCATGTGCAATTGTAAAATCCGGTATATTCATATTTACAAGGCTATTTGCCCCAATTACACAATGATTACCAATAGATACACCTTTTGTTATAATACTCATACCTCCAATATAGCTGTTATTAGCGATGTGTATATCACCTTTTTTAAATTCAGCTTTACCTCCTGTTAATACATATTCAACAGAATCATGTGTAACAATTTGAACACCGCTTGATATATGGCAAAAGTCTCCTATCGTTACAATTCCATTTATACCTTCAATTACAGTAAAAGGTCCAATCCATACGTTAGCACCTACTTTTATATTTCCCATAATGACACTACTATCATAAATTGTTGTATTTTCACCACATTTTAATAATTTAGCCTTTTCCCATCGATCAAATAGTAGTTCATTAGAAGGTAATACACGACTGAATTCCTTAAGCATTTTATTTCTTTTTTCACACAAATATTCTTCTATAGATTGATCAAATTCCATATGATTATTCCCTCATAACTTCAATTAAATTCGAAACAACATATTCGATATCTTCTACCGAAAGGTATGTATGCATTGGTAACGCAAGCCCTTGTTTATATGCATTTATTGAATTTCCAAATGCGCTATAGTTGTAACTATACTTTTCCAAATAATATTGTTGTAAATGAACCGCGTATGCTCCGATATTTGTTTCGATTCCTTTCATTTTTAATGCTTTCATAACTTTATCTCTATTGATACCATTACTAAGAAGAATATGATAAGTTTGATAAACATGCTTGCAATACTCCTTGCAAATCGGTATTTTAACTTCTTCTAAATCACTTAACATTTGAAAATACTTTTCTGCAAGCAATCTTCTTTTAGAAATAATATTCTGTAGTTTTGGAATCTGAGCCTTCCCAATAGCTCCTTGTATATTTGTCATACGATAATTGTAGCCTGGCATAACAAGTACTTTACCCGCTTCAGTATTTAACATTCCGTGATCTCTGAGAAGCCTAAGCTTAATTGCAAGCTTAGTATTATTGGTTACAACCACGCCACCCTCTCCTGTTGTTATGACTTTTCGAGGATGAAAGCTAAAACAACCAACATCCCCTAAAGTACCCGCTTTAACGCCCTTATACTCAGCCCCAAGCGCACATGCAGCATCTTCTATAATCGATAAATGGTATTTTTTTGATAACTCAATAATCTGATCCATATCCGCTACATGACCGAATTCATGAACTGGCATGATTGCTCTCGTTTTTCCAGTAATTAGCTTTTCAATTTTAGAAGTATCAATACAAAATGTATCCTCACATATATCACATAAAACCGTTTTTGCGCCAACTAACTCAACTACGTTTGCAGATGCAGGAAAAGTAAAATCAGGAACAATAACCTCATCCTTAGGACCTATATCTAAGGCATGTAATGCAAGATGTAAAGCTGCTGTTCCGCTACTTAACGCAATTACATGACTTACTTCTAAATATTTTGAAATCAAACTTTCAAATGCCTCTACCCATTCTCCATGGGCAAGCCATTTTGAAGCTAATACAGCCTTTATTTCTTCAAGCTCCTCTTGACCAATTTCTGGATCAGCTAATTTTATCACGACGAAATACTCCTATACCAAGCAATTGTTTTTTCTAATCCTTTTGTTAAGTCAATCTTTGGTTCAAAATCTAATACCTTTCTAGCCCTCTCAATACTTGGTATTCTGAGTTCAACATCCACATAACTTTTAGGTACATATTTTATATTAGATTTAGAATATGCAATACTTTTCACTAGCTGTGCAAGCATCGAAATCGTAATTGTTCCTCGTGGATTTCCTATATTAAAAGAACTCCCAATGGCTTCTTTTTTTTCTAAACAAAGCATTAGTCCACATATAAAATCATCTATATAACACCAAGAGCGTATTTGATCACCATCTCCATGTATTAAGATTTCTTCGTTTTTTATAGCTCTTAAAATGAATTGATGAATTGCTCCTTCTCCTACCTGTCCTGGTCCATAAACATTAAAAGGCCTAATGGATACAACGGGAAAACCGTACTCCTTGTAATAACTATGAGCTAAATGCTCACCTGCTAATTTACTAACTGAATACGTCCATCTAGCTTCTCCAACTGGTTGTAAATTCGTCGTATCTTCTTCGTCTACTCTGAATGCATAGGAACCAAATACTTCAGAGGTTGAAATTTCAATTATCCTGTCTATGTTCTTTGCATTTTCTTTTAGTGCTTCTAGTAAATTATAAGTTCCAATCATATTTACCTTCATCGTTTCTACTGGATTCTTTATAACAGTATCTATTCCTGCGATCGCAGCTAAGTGAACTATAATATTAGGTTTAAACTTGCATAGCACTTCACTTACATGCTCGTAATCGAGTATATCACCTTGAATGAGATTTATATTTGCTTTACTTAGTAAATCTGTATCTTTTATAGAGTTTCTTCTCAAATTATCATATATCACAATATCATTATTTTCACACAACACTGCACATAGTTTAGTTCCGATAAAACCGGCTCCGCCTGTTAAGAAAATTCTTTTACCTCTTATCATACTTACCCCCAAAATTAATCTACTTGATATAACTCTATGAATCTTCTACTTAGTTTATTAATGTCATGATGCTTTTTTGCGTATTTTCTTGACTTCATTCCTATATCACTTAAGCAATCTCTATTATTCAATAAAAATTCTATTTTCTCCTTAATGTTAGTTGGATTAGCCGAAATAATTGGCAATTCTCTTGGGTATTTTTCTTGCATAAAATCACTAATATAGCATACAACAGGTTTGCCAAACGACATATTTTCGATGGAACATAATCCATAAGAGCCTATTAGTATTTGATCAATAATAATATCAGCATTTACATATGTTTTTTTGGCTTCTTCATATGATATTCCTTGAATAAGTTTGAAATCGAAATCATATTTGCTTTGTAACATTTCAATTGCTTGAAGTATATGGATTGTACCTTTTATTTCTGGACTTGTCGGAGCATGAACAATTGTTATTTTTTTATTTTTACTAGGTTCTTCTATTTGGTTAAACTCATTTAGATCTATTGCTTGAGGTATAATGACTAAATTCGAATAATAGTCCTTAACATATTCATATAGTTCATAATCACTCACAATACAAGTATCAATATATTTAGCAAGTTGTTCTAATCGACGCTTAATTGCATCTTCCTTTAAGCATTTTACATTTACAAATGGACTTAACTTAACAGCCTGAGAATATATCCTAACGTCAGATCCCCAATGATGCATGACTACTTTCTTATTAAGTTCTTTAAGCAAGGGTAAGTCCGAACCATCTAATGTTAAACTAGTGCCAAAATGATAATGAAACACGTCAACATCTGCAATTATTCTAGAAGCAAGTAATTTTGTTGCTTCATTTGCTTCAAGAATACTACTGAATGATTTAATATTCATGACCATATCGGATTTATATCCTAAATAATTAGGATAATAATTAATTGCTTTCGCATCCTCACCAACTTTCTTGAGACCTTCAACTATAATATGCATTTGATTGGCAATTTCCATAGTTCCATGAAGAATTCTCAAATAATCCCTTCTTTCCTATTCAGCTATATTCACGTTTTGTTTTAATAATGGCTTTATGTACATCCAGTTATTTAATTGTTGTATGTATCATAAGAACCTGACCTTACTAATATATGCCACCAAATGTAGAACGTGTTTATCACTCATACTACCTATCTACACAACAAAAAAACACCTGAAATTGAATCAGATATTTTAACCGATAATATAAGAAATCCCCCACTTCTTATATTATCGGTGGGGGTTCAAGCCCCACCGATGTCCATGCAAAGCTTACATTCAGTTACGAAACCGTAGCGAATGCGGAGGTATTGTAACTTTGCTAATTTTATTTTACTTATAGTATATGTAACCTCATAAAAACCATCGAACTCTATAATGATTACTCCTGTATTTATAGTTTATTTCTAAATCCTTTTTCTACGGTCAATAACTTTTCGTAATCTACCATTTTACTAATTGTGTTCCTCATTTTCTTTTCTAAAAAATTTGCCATATGATGTTTAAAAGAAGATACTTGAGCTGGAACATACCATTTTGTATCTTTATTAAAAGCATCTTTTTCTTCGTAATATCTTAAATCTGCCTGTAAAATTTGGGGTGCTATTTTACATATCACTCTAAAGACATGAAAAACAAATATTTCTCCAAACTTAGGTTTTAATGTACTAGGTCTAATCATTGCTTTATAAAAGCTATGCGCCGCTTTTTCAAGCTTGGTTCTTCTTTTATCTAGTTCTACTTTGCTCATAGGGAAAGGTAAAATATCCACGTAAACTTTATCTACTACATTGAAACCAGCTGCACTTGCCCAAGTTTCCATTGGAATAAAGACACCCTTTGTTTGCCACTTGGTACAACTAGAAATGAGGAAAGCTCTTTTTCCGAAATACTTAGGTCTATGACAATTATAGGCGACATGATCAAGGAAATTTTTCATAATACCCGTTACACTGAACATGTACCCTGGCGATGCTAAAACTATGGCATCTGCTAGCAATATTTTTTCTTCTATTTCCTTCACTTTTAGGGCATGAGGACATTTGTCTTCACCATAAAAAATACATTGGTGACAACCAATGCAAAAATCTATATGATGATCACTAAGATAAAGATGCTCAAAATCAAATGTTAATTTACCATCCTTCTCAGACTCTTTTTTAAACATCTGTTCGAAATACCTAACTACTTCTACTGTATTTCCAGCCTTTCTTGCCCCGTTAATAACTAATATCTTCATCTATAAATCCTCCCTCGAAATCACGTAAATTATTTACCACCCGCAACTATTTCACTAGTAATCTAATCCTTACTGTGAATCATTCAATACTTAATATAATCTTATCTGAATTGTCATAATCTTTCAATGTTTTTCTGGTTTAATCCGAATTGAACAATACAGAAATTCTCTATACCACCTTTAGAGGACTAGCTTTCAACTTTTGTCTTTACCAAGAAAATCGGCTGTCAGGTTGTTGACTTAATTAATTATCACTTGCGAAACAGAGATAAAAGCATTTTTTCTTCCAGATTAATACAAAGGCAGTAAGTGTTCATTTTTCGCCTGACCGGCCGAAGGGTAAGGCCAGAAAAATGAACACTTACTGCCTTTAATAAGTACACCTATCTGAAAAAATGCTTTTATCGACAGTCCGAATCATACCCATCCTGTTTTTCGTACAATAATCATTGTTTCATTATATTGTTGACTTACGATAATCTCTCCTCAGAATACTCCCTATCCAAAGTAAATGTACAAATAATGCTATTCCAAATACTTGAAGGGATTTTGGATTTTGTATAATCTCAGTTATCCAATAAGTTGGAAAAAGCATAGAAAAATTAGTCAACCATCTTTCATTTAATAGATCTGTCAGGCAAAAAAACAACATAATGTTAAGACCTTTTGCATAAGTTAGTCCCTTTACCTTATCTGTAGCTATTGTAAATATAATCATACCTAATATCATTGAAAATATCCCTAGTAAAACTGACAGCAGAAAAACAACTAATAAGGGAAGCTTGTAAATATCTACAATAAAATAGCCCATAAATGTATAAATTACCGTTGCTACAAAGGCAAAGGATAACCTATTATAAAGATATCCACTTCTTCCAAGTGGCGTTACTGACATCAGCTCTGCTATTTTACCATCTCGCTCATCTAGCATCATAAACCCTGTAACAATACCCAGCATACCTGGTGTCAGTATTAACACCAACGACAATATATACAAATAATAATCCGATAAATCAAAGTCAATATATTCATATAAAAAAGGAATCAAAAAAACGATCATTGCTTTGAAAACCGCAAATATAACTAACGGTAAGCAAAATAATAGTAACATCATAGGTTCTCTTACAAGCTGCTTGAAATCATTTTTTATGTGCTCTATATTCATAATTAGCTTCACCCCCCAAATACAACATACTTATCAAAAACTTTTTCCGTGTACAGCAAAACACAATAATTAATGAAAATCAAATAACTGATTAGAAAAAGCAGTTCCAATCCACCCATTCCTAGGTATGCACCTAACATAAGTCTTAGTGCTGCGACGCTTGGAATAAATGTCAAAAAATAAGTATATTTGAAACCAATAATCGAAAAACAAGGTATAATCAATACCAGCATTATAGGTACCGTCTTCATCAAGTACTGATTAACTGTTTTGCATTTTGCTCCAATCACTATACCACACAACGTAAATAAGGAAGACGTTAGCAGTAAAGCAATTATTAAAATTACCCATTGCACAGAATCAATATAAGTAAGTCGTGTAATCACAACACCAGCAAGAACAGATATGATTGAAAGTGAAATTACTTTTGATAGAACAAATTCACGGGTAGTAAGTGGAGTTACAACTATGGATTGAATGACACCTTGAAGCTTTTCAAGCATAATGATACCACCAACAAAAAACAAACCCAATACTGAAGGATCAGAAAAAACAACAATTGGAACAACAAACTTTAGCCCTGATGGTGGTATCCAAGATAGTGCCACCATATATAAGATGCTTATAACAACATAAATAATATAGAAGCCCTGCTTAAACTGAAAGAGTATATCACTTTTTAATGCATTCAATAGTCTCATAGCAGCTCCCTCCCCGTAAGTTTAATAAATACATCCTCTAAGGTAGCTTCTTGGCTATGAATGGTTTTAATTTCTTTATTCTTCATAATTTCAAAAAAGTCATTATTTTGCCCAATGTTTTGAAGTTCAAAGTGAGACTCTATCAGTTTCCCCGCATCTGCATATTCTAGCTTAAGATTATGTTTTCCATGCTTGAGCATTAACTTTTTGGGCTCATCAATAACAGAGATTTTACCATCCACTATAAAGGCAACTCTATCACATAATTGTTCTGCAACTGTCATATTGTGGGTTGTTAAAAATATCGTCTTTCCACTGGCTTTAAGGCTAACAATCATGTCTTTTATAATCTTCGCATTGACAGGATCAAGTCCTGAGGTTGGCTCATCAAAAAACATCAACTCAGGTTCATGCATGATGGCACGAATAAAATTCAACCGCATCTTCATACCCTTCGAATAGCCTTCAACCTTTTTATCTTTATCAGATAATAGACCCACTTTATCTAAAAGTTGTTGGACATTATCTGTTTTGTTTTTATAATAAGAACGAATTAGTTTCAAATTTTCTTCTGCAGTTAATTTGATGTAGAGATTTGGAAAATCAAATGCAACTCCAATATTTTCATAGAAATCTTTTCCCCAACATCTTCTTTCTTTACCTAACACCTCAACATTACCTTCATACCCTCTTAAAAGTCCAATGATTAATCTCTGAGTCGTTGTTTTACCTGCCCCACTTGGACCTAAAAATCCAAATATTTCGCCTTTTTTTATATCAAAATCAATTTTTTTAATGGCTTCCTTATTTGATTTTGGATAAGTAAAATCAAGCCCTTGAACTGTTATCATGATTTTCCTCCTTAAGAAACGCACCTATTGGTTCTTATTAATTTCATAAAATTACACTTGTTCTTTATTAACAATACCATGGTTACATATTTATATCAATGGTGGTTTAATTCAATTCATAATCTTTTCTAAATTTAATCTATGTAATTTAATGTAATTTAATTTAATTAATTATCAATTAACGAAACAGAGATAAAAGCATTTTTTCTTCTAGATTAATAACAAAGGCAGTAAGTGTTCATTTTTCGCCAGACCGACCGAAGGGTAAGGCCAGAAAAATGAACACTTACTGCCAATAATGAGTACACACCTATCAGAAAAAATGCTTTTGTCGACAGTATGAGCACCAACTTCAACTATAACTATTGCACTACCTGATACAATATCTCTGCTAACGGCTCCATGGCATTTTTAGCTTCCGCAACCGTATTTGTCTGTGCTCCGATCTCTACAAGTAGACTCTTAGGCATAAGATGAAGATTGTATCTATAACCTTTCAAATATATCTTGCGCGTTAATCCAGGATAAATAGCGTTTGCTTGCAAATGCATTTGGAAGCTAAAAGCCATGTTTTCCTTTACATATTTATTTGGCATTGAAGCTAAGCCAGTCATTTTTCCGTCCTTCATAATTCTACTTAGCCCATTAAAAAACATTATTTTAGCAGTTGGCTTACCATTTACTTCAGTTACTAGCTTAACATTATCAGGTATACCATCTCTATGAACATCGATTAAAACTTCAATAGAAGGGTTTTTTTTGATGGCATCTTTTAGTGCTGGTTCTATTTTTTCATATGCTTGACTTCTGTCTAGTTTCCCATCAATAACATCATATTCGCCGTTTAAATGTATAACTTTAATTCCATATTCTTCCTCAAGTATTCTAGTCAACTCATCGCCTACACCAACAATCGTGTCGCTCTTAACTCCAGGCTTACTATCTATAAACGCCTCTTGAGAGTGAGTATGGTATATTAACACTTTAGGGCCGTCCTCTTTCAAATTAATGGATTGATCCGACTGCATAAAATATTTTACATCAAAAAGATTTTTCTCAGCGCTTATATTTGCATCAACGGTATACATTTTGTTCAACATAAAATTAAAATCAGCTAACTGTTCTAATGTATAAGACATTGCTTGTACAGATTCCGTATCATGTAAATCATCTAATGTAAATTTTTCATCTTCAGCATATTCACCTTTGTGTTCGTCCAGATAGGGGTATATTTCGACCATGGAATCACTCGAAATTATTTGAGTGTTGACCATATACGATAGTATGGGAAGATAATGATTCGTAAAAAGTGTAAATTTATTCATTTCTTTTGTAGTCTCATCAATATAGGTCCCACATAAATATTCTAAATTTGGACTAATTGAAAAGGTGGACTTTACAAATAACTCAATGGGTATCTTTTTGAAGGTATCTTCAAAAACATAAGCTATATTCTTGCCCTCGAAACTAATTACTAACTGCCTAGCCAGCAATACTGTGACAACAATTACAATGGTTAAATAAAAATTCAAGACCTTTTTTCCATTTCTGTAAATATGCGATTTTTCCATATAAATTCCTTGCCTTTGTCTAGAGTATTATTACTCTTATTAATATATTAGGCAAACAATTTTTTATGATAACCAACTTCTTATTTCTTCATATTCCATATCAGGATGTAAGGTTCTATTGAGCGCCATAGCAACAATATCACTTATTCTTTCTATAACTTCATCTATTTCTTTTGGTGTTACAAACAGATTACCCACGTAGGGATACAAAATCTCCTTAATTAACTTGTACTTTTCAACATCCGTCATTTGAAACATCGCATCTATGATCTGACCTGAGCCATTTGAACTCTTAACTTGATTGATAAGTTCCTCCATCGTATCATTTACAATGGTAGCTGCATCAACTACAGTGGGAACACCTATCGCAATAACTGGTACCCCTAAGGTCTTCTGTGTTAAACCTTTTCTTCTATTTCCGACACCTGAACCTGGGTGGACTCCTGTATCTGCAATCTGTATAGTTGTATTCACACGATTTGTCCGCCTAGATGCAAGGGCATCAACAGCAATAACAATGTCAGGTTTAATTGTATCTACTACGCCCTTTACGATTTCAACAGTTTCCATACCCGTTTGTCCCATAACTCCTGGTGCAATTGCACTTACTGACTGAATCACATCGTCATTCATACCTTCAAATTCTTGAAATAGATGTCTAGTTACAATTAAGTTAGCAACAACCTTAGGTCCTAACGAGTCAGGAGTGACTCTTTGGTTCCCTAAACCAATTACTAGAATTGTCTTATTTCTCAAATCAACTATCTTCTTCAACTCATTTGCAACTGCTTCAACAATATCTTTCTTTTCATCTGTTGAATTTCTTTTAATACCTTCACATTCTATTGTAATATAATTACCAATAGGCTTATGGATTTGTTTCTCGCCATCCTCATCTAACACTTGAACCTTGGTAATATGCATATTCAATTCATCAAGCTTTTCAGTAATGACCTTAATACCTTTCAACTCTGTTTTAATATCTCCAGCAATCTCTCTTGCCTCAAGCGCCAAGTCGGTTCTGATACTCATTTTCTCTTCTTCCATATAAGTTCACCTCACTTTATAATCTATAAAATAGTATTCTCATTTACGGTTGAAATATTATATTTAAAAAACTTATTGACTTATTAATACATTTCATTTAAAATAAGAGGGTGCGTTTGATAGTTCGAAATAATTAACAGGAATATATTTTCGTTCTACGAAAATAGTAAAGTACGGAGGTGAATCGATTGGCTAATATTAAGTCAGCAAAGAAAAGAATACTAGTAACAGAGACTAAAACTCTTAGAAACAAAGTAATTAAATCAAAAGTTAAGACTGAAACTAAGAAAGTTATTGGTGCTGTTAACACAAGTGATAAAGTTGCAGCTGCAGCTCAATTACTCGTTGCAATTTCTGAAATAGATAAAGCAAAAGCTAAAGGCATTTTTCACAAGAACACAGCTTCTAGAAAAGTAGCTCGTTTAACAAAATTAGTAAATAGCATGGAATAATCAATAAGCCATACCTTAGGGTGTGGCTATTTAATTACAAAAGCCACGATTGCAGATAACCTACAATAGTGGCTTTTGTAATTATGATCTTATTCTATTGTCTTCAAATAGGCTATCAAATTTACATTAGTACCAATTCCACTCGTTTTATGCACTATATTTTATAATCAGCAACTCAATACCAAGAGTAATGTCCATTTTTCCTGTCTTCATCTGAACTTCTGCATCCAAACATTGTTTTAGCGCCTCTTTTAGTTGAACAATCGAAAAGTTTTTTGCTTGCTTCATATTTTTATCAAGTACAAAGGGTGGTAATTTTAGTTTAGAAGCCATTTCTTGACGTTGTGCTCCCTTCTCTAACATGAGCTTTGTCTGCAAAATCAATCTAAATTGTCTAGTTAACATAAATAAAACTCTAGTTGGAGGTTCTCTTAGTACGACTAAATCGTTATAGAGCTTGAGAGCGTGTTGTCTTCTACTTCCTCCCATACAATCTACAAGATCAAATATTCTATTTTCAACGCTCTTTGTACATATTTCATCAATTGTTTGTTTTGAGACAATATCGGACTCTTTATTGTAGGCAACTAATTTATCTAATTCGTTATGAATTGTGGCTAGATCAAATCCAACCGTATGGATAAAATGTTTAGCAACAACTTTTTCTATTTTTTTATTGTGTTTGTTTAGTTGGTCAGCAATATACTGAACCAAATCATCTTCAGATAATCTGTTGAATTCTATCGTTCGACCTAGACTATTTATTTTTTTAAATAATTTCGTTCTTTTGTCTACTTCATTTTCAACAATAAAGAGTACTGTTGTACTTGGCAATGTGCTAAGTGCTTCAATTAACTTTTCTGTTTTTGAAGCATTTTTGGCTTGAAAGAGTTCAAGACTTTTCATAACAACTACTCTTTTTTCACCTAAAAATGGTAACGTATCCATTGCATCAATCATTTTATCAATTTGATTGCCTTGCGCTTCAAAAACATCCAAATTCATAACCCTGTCTGAATCTATCATAACTGAATCAACAGCCTTATCTAAATAAGCATTCAAAATATAATGTTCTTCACCATAAAATAAATAGATACCTTGAATTTGTTTTTCCTTAATTTGTTTTTTCAATTGTTGCATATATACTTAACCTTCCTTTTAGTAAAATATGTTTCCACTAAGTAGGTTTCTCCCTTTGTTGTAATAATGACTGCACCTTCATTTGAGATATGATACTCATCAATACCTAGTAGTTTATAGCGCTTAACGACCTCAACTGCAGGGTGTCCATAGATATTATGCTTTCCATAGCTAAATATTGCAACAGTAGGGTCTACACGCTCAAGAAAGCCATGCGTTGAGGAGGTTTCCGATCCATGATGTGGTACCTTTATGATATCTGCTTCAACTCCCTCATGAGATTGTATTATGTCTTCTTGAGGTTCTTCAATATCACCCGTAAATAAGACGTTAAAATCCTTATATCTAACGTTCAATACAAGTGATTTTTCATTGTTATTCTTGTAATTTGCTTCCGAAATCTTTGGATAAATACATTCAATATGAAAACCTTTATGTTTATATTTATAACCTTCACTAAAGTAATAAACCTCTATTCCCTTGTCATTAGCACAAGTAAGCAATGTCTTAGTTAAATCATCTTGTTCTTGTTCATAGGGCTTTGGTAAAACGATAAAATCTGTTTTAATCTCTTTAATAACCTCAATTATACCATAAATATGATCAAAATCGCTATGGCTAATAAAAATTCCATCAATATGGTTTATCCCTTCTGATTCCAAATATGGTATAAGGACATAAATACCCGTATTATTAGTAGTAGAATTTTTTGATATGCTTAATTTCCCTCCTCCATCAACAATAAATACCTTACTACTATACTGAATAACAGCTGAATCTCCTTGTCCAACATCTAAAAAAGTTGCTTTTAGTCGACCAATTTGGTTTAAGCTCGTCGTTCCAATAAAAATAGTGCATAGGAGAACAATAACTACCATGACTTTTTTCTGCCTTACACAAACAAATACATAGTAGTAAAAAATCATTAAAATACTTGGTTTTCCAATTGTTAATGTATTTAGTGGTAGTTTCATAACCCCTTCACAGCACATTTCAATATATTTAAGGGCAAAATAAACAATCCCTCCAACGATTTCTCCAGCAGGCAACCATATAAACGATACTAATATTGCCAAAATTCCAAAGGCAATTAGAATCGTAGAAACAGGAACTATGAATAGATTCACAATAATTGAATAAATAGATAGTTTATAAAAAAACCATGCTAATATTGGATAAGTAAATAAACTTGCCCCTAGTGTAACAAAGAGCATATTTATAAGCATATTATTGTTTGAATTATATCGGGTATTTAATATCGGAGTTAAAGACAAGATTCCATAAACAGCAGCGAAAGATAGCAAAAAACCAACATCCAACAATTGGTACGGATTAACAACTACAATCATTGTACCTGCAATAAATAATGCCGAAACAGCTTCATAACTTTCGTTAAAAAAAATAGTTAATAACATTAACGTAAGCATAATAGTAGCTCTTAAAGTAGAAGTACTTCCTCCAGTTAAGACGCAATATAACCAAAGTATGACAATACAAATAATCCCACATGTTCTTTGACTCTTTATAAAATTTTTTAATAATTGGAATAATCCCATGCCAATGATTGATACATGGAGCCCTGAAATGGCTAAAAGATGTGAAATGCCTGCTACCTGGTATAGCTCTTTAGTTGAATCATTTAGTATACCCTTTGAACCTAGAAGCATCGTATTCATAATACTCGCTTCGTTACTAGGAAACAATTTATTTACTTGGCTTTCAAGTCTAACTCTAAAGTTATTCAATATCCTGTCTGCATCATACTTACCACGATTTAATAACTTAATGTTTGAAGCGTAAACAGTAAAATATATCTTATCTGCATAATAATACTGCCTTGCATCAAACGCTCCTGGATTGGTTTTCTGTAAAAAGGATTGCATATTACCCATTACTTGAATCCTGTCTCCAACTTTATAAGGTTCAATATTTTTACCGTATATTATTACTTTAATCCCCGTGTTAACTTTGTAGTTGCCTTGAGATATTTTGCTAAGCTTACAAATCATTTTATTACTTTCAAACTCAATTTCTTTAATTTCCGCTGTAGCTTCAATAGGTTTGTTGTAGTCAATGCTCTTATCTATTTTTTGTATCAGGCAATTTACTCTTCCACTGTTAAAATATCCTACTAAACATATCATTGAAAATATAGCTAGGAATTTCCACTGCTGTACCTTTGTCATAAGGCATACACAAACAATGATAGCAAATAATAACATCACAACGTAAAACCAATCAAAATAAATTCGCATTAAGCTACCAGCAGCAAAACATATAAATATTACGATTGCTGGTCTTTTCATCAAGTCCTCTCTCCCCCAGTTCAGACTATGAATTTTATTTTTTTATTAAATCTAGGTTGGTTTGAAACAATACGTTAAAGTCAATATGACCTTTGTATTCCTCTCTGACAGTACCTTCTATCAAAAATTGTACCTTTGTTATTTTATTAAGCTCTGTCAAAGTATTTACAACAGAATAGATCGTCATGGTTTCACCAGTTGAACCACCCGTATGCTTACTTACAAATTCTTCACTAAAATCGACATAACAAACGCCTTCATTTGTGTATACATTTTTAACTTTCGTACCTTCCGGAATGGTTCTTCTTAGATTGTTATCCGCTGGACCTTTGATTAGCAAGTCAAGAACAACCTTTTCAATTTGTTCTTCTGCATTCAGTTTGATTTCATATTCAACAGGAACCAAATACATTCCCTCATCATCTGAAAAGTATAATGTAACGGTCTTTACATTTTGTTCTGAAGCATCCTCTTCAAAGAAGTCAAGCACTACATCACTTTCCTTCATTGCTCCAAGAACCATACCCGAGGAATTTTGATATGGTACACTACCAATATAAAATTCGACCGTTTCGATTTCTTCAAGCATTGCTAGAGATTTAACCAATGAAGATCTGCATATAATTTCTTCAATCGAACTCATTGCTGTGTAGCTTTCATTAAAGCTTAATACCACCTTGTTTTTTTCCATCTTAAAGTTCAGAATTTCTACACTTTTAGGAATTGTGGCGTTCGTACCACTCGTACCCTCTCTGAGTATTTCGATTACATTTGTTATTTTAGTGTTAACTGTTTTATCCTCAAGTGAAACCTTAACAGGAACAAGACCATTCATATTAGAATTTGCTAAATAAACAGTATACGAGCTTTCATTATTTTCTTTATTATTTGATTGACTTGCAACAATTCCTATACCAATCAAACATACAAAAATTATAAAAATAATTTTCTTCATGCAAGCACCTCCTTACTATACTTAATATTATATAGAAATAATATTTCAATTTTATGAACATTCATTTAACTTTAAATTATGTGCTTTAATGGTATCTTCACTATAAACTTAGTTCCCTTTTCTACTTCACTTTCACATCTAATTGTTCCATAATGCATTAATACTGTTTTGCTAACGATTGATAATCCAAGTCCAGTACCACCAGTATCTCTTGCCCTATTTTTATCAATCCGATAAAATCTTTCAAAAATTTTCTCAATGCTATCTTCAGGAATTCCTATTCCCGTGTCTTTAACAACAAGTTCAAATTCTTTATGGTCAGCATTAAGTGAAGTTGTAATTAAACCAAAGTCTTTATTATATTTAATCGCATTTTCTACTAAATTGGTAATTGCTAAAGCCATTTTTGTTTCGTCAATTTCTGCTACTATAGAACGATAGCTTTCAAATATCATTTGAATATTCCGCTTACCTGCAATAGGCTTTAATCGCTTTAAGGTAGCTTCGACTAATTCATTTACATTAACCTTTGAAACGTTAAGCTGGTTATCCTTCTTATCAAGTGTAACTAAAGTTAACAAATCATTGATTATTTTGCTTTCTCTGTCCACTTCAGAATTGATATCCTCTAAGAATTCACGATAAATTTCCTTAGAAACATCCTCTCTTGAAAGGATTGATTCAGCAAGAACCTTCATAGAACTAAGGGGTGTCTTAAGTTCATGTGATACATTTGCAACAAACTGCTGTCTATTTTCTTCAACTTCTAAAAATCTATGGATCATATGATTAAAGGATATAGATATCTCTTCAATCTCATTGTTGCCCCTTACTGTTAGCTTTTCATCAATATGTCCTTCGGTAACACCTTTTATGTATTTTATAAATAATTTAAAGGGTTTGGTTAATAAACCTGAGGTTACATAGCTTAAGATAATAATTAGAATAACAAACCCCAACACAATCAATAATGCAATATTTTTCAAGCTAGAAATTGACGTTGTCAAATTTTCATAAGAACTGGTCACGACAACAACACCTAGTACGGTTTTTGTTTGAGTATCCATAATAGGTGTAACAACCTTACCTAAGTTTTCTTTTTTTAAATAAGAATATTTACCTTCACCATTTAAACCCGTTAAAATACCTTTTGTAACATAAAGTTTACCTGTCTCAATATCATTAGAGTCAAATATAACCATACCGGTCGCATCAATGATTAAAGTTCTACCATCTACTAAAGCATTGATAGTACTTAAATATTCCTTATTGCGATTTTCGTTAAAGTAACCAGTTACAACAAGATTCGTTGCTATCGTATTTGCTTTTCGAAACATACTTGTCTTCATTTCATTTTCATAATCGCTACGAAAAGATGAAATTAGCATATTGCTTAGTACGATTAATGGTACAATGCTTACTACAACGAAAATGATAAATGATTTAAAACGTATACTACCAAAAAGCTTTTTATACATGTTGATAATAATATCCAACGCCCCATTTCGTATGAATATAGGTTGGCTCACTTGGATTTGGTTCAACTTTTTCCCTTAATCTTCTTACATGAACATCAACCGTTCTAACATCACCTGGATAATCGTAACCCCATACAATGTTTAAAAGGTTTTCTCTACTGTAAACTTTATTGGAATGGTTCACAAATAACTCAAGTAAATCAAATTCCTTTGCTGTTAATGATACTTCCAGCTCCTTAACATAAACTCGTCTGCTTTCGCTATTAATCTTAAGATCCCCAGACATTATGATTGGGTTACCCTCTGCACCTTCAGCTGCACCGTATTTTGATCTTCTAAAAATTGCTTTTATTCTTGCCTTAAGCTCGAGTATATTAAAAGGCTTCGTCATATAATCATCTGCGCCGTACTCTAATCCTAATATTTTATCCATATCATCACCCTTTGCAGTGAGCATGATAATGGGAACTACTGAAAACTCTCTTATTTGTTGGCAAACGCTTAATCCATCAATCTTTGGTAGCATGACATCTAGCACGATTAAATCATACTCTTTACCTCTTGCAAGGTTCAATGCTTCTTCGCCATCAAAGGCGCTGTCTACTTCAAAGCCATCTTGCTCAAGACTAAATGTAATGCCCTTAATAATTAATTTTTCGTCGTCAACTACAAGTATTTTCTTGCCCATTCCTTCACCCCTTCTAAATCGTAATTAAGTCTTTTATATTTTCAAACATTGCTTCCTTAATGCCACTTACCTTCTTAATATCTTCAATACTTGAAAATCCACTTCCAGATTCTCTATACTGAATGATACTCAATGCTTTTGATTCACCAATACCTGGCAATGTCATAAGCTGCTCTTTTGATGCGTTGTTAATGTTGATTAATTTAGTAGAACCTTCTATAGCAAAATCACCTTTGATAACTTCATCTTGCGTAGGAAAATAAATCTGTTCTCCATCTCTTGCTACACGGGCTTGATTTACTGCTTCAATTGCAACATCTGGAGTAAGTCCTCCAGCCATTTCAATAATTTCAAAAATCCTAGTTCCTAGTGGAACCTTATAAACGCCTTGATTTTTAACTGCACCACACATCTGAATATAAATATCCTTACTTATCTGGGTTTCTTCAATCTCTGGCTCACCTTGCGGCACTTCTTCAGCTGTAATATTTACATCTTCCTTGTCATTAAAACCAAACAAAGAATAACAAATCCCACATATGATCATTACAGCTATAAAAATAGCATAAACAATTTTTTTGTTACCTCGCATCTCTCTCCTTATCCTTTCCTCTCTCATTAGTATAGTAACGCAGTTTATCTCTATTTTTTTAATTCCCTGCATTTATGAAATGATTCATTTAACTTCTATATGTTGATACTTCTTTTGATTCGTTGTGAATAATCAATTATGTATCTATCATATTCTTGATCTAATAATGGTGATGTAAACATAAAATCTGCACTAGCTTGGTTTGTTGCAATTGGAATATCATATAATACAGCAATTCTAAGAAGTGCCTTTACATCTGGATCATGAGGTTGTGCTTCAAGTGGATCCCAAAAAAATATCAAAAAGTTGATATCATTTTCTATAATTCTAGAACTTATTTGTTGATCACCACCTAGTGGCCCACTTAAAAATGTTCTAACCGGCAATCCTGTTTCTTTTGCAATTAATGCACCTGTAGTACCTGTTCCATATAAAAAATGTGAAGAAAGCACGTCCTTATTCTTTTTAACCCATGCGATTAAATCTTTTTTACAATTATCATGTGCAACCAACGCTATTTGTTTTTGCACTCCCATTTTTCTATCTAACATAATTATGCTCCTTCTGTTTATACATCACATCAATTTTCAACATATTTTTAAAATGATATCCGATGTACATTGAACTTAAATATTTGTCTTCATTACCCTTCTTATTCTACATAATAATTTTTAGAATTACAACATAAATAGATAGATTTGTGTAAATAGTTCGTGAAATCATTGCTGTGCATGATGGTAATGTGATAAAATAAATGTAAAATGAATGCTTGTCTAGGGAGTGATCAAATGACAAATTATGGCTTTATACGTGTAGCTGCTGCTTCACCTGAAATAAAAGTTGGATATTGTTCCTACAATACGAATGAAATTATCCACTTAACAAAACTCGCATTAACTGATAAGGCCTCTCTAATAGTCTTTCCAGAGTTATGTATAACCGGCTACACCTGTGGCGATTTATTCTTTCAACAACAATTAATTTCTGAAGCTCTCAAATCTTTAATTGAGCTTAAAAGTTTTTCGATTGATAAAAAAATATGTATGATTGTTGGCTTACCTGTTAAAGTATTAAATAGCCTTTATAATTGTGCAGCTTTCATTTGCAATGGTAAGATTATAGGATTAGTGCCAAAAAGCTTCATGCCTAATTACAATGAATTCTACGAACATAGATGGTTTGCTTCTGCCAATGATTTATCTGTTCAAGAAATTATAATTGATCGAGAAGTTGTACCAATAGGAGCAGATTTGATTTTTGCTCATAATGAACTTGTAGATTTCAAGTTAGGTATTGAAATATGCGAAGATTTATGGACACCAATACCGCCTAGTACATTCCTAACATTAAATGGTGCTACTCTTATTGCCAATCCTTCAGCAAGCAATGAATTGGTCAGCAAAATCGATTATAGAAAGCAACTTCTCTCAAGTCAATCTGCCAGAACTGTAAGTGGTTATATCTATGCGTCTGCTGGCTTTGGAGAATCTACAACTGATGTTGTCTATGGTGGTCATTGTCTTATATACGAAAACGGAGCTAAACTATTAGAAAACAAGCGTTTTCAACTTAAATCTAATTATATAACCTCTGATATTGATCTTGATAAACTAGCTATGGATCGAATAAGAATGACCACATATAGGGAAAGTTCAACTTGGATGAATAGTGGATACCGACAACTATCCTTTGATATTCCTATTGATGATTTTGAATTAAGTCGAAAAATTGATCCTCATCCCTTTGTTCCAAAAAATAAAAACAAAAGAGATGAACGATGCGAAGAAATATTTTCTATTCAAACCTCTGCCTTAGCCAAGCGCATACGCCATATTGGCTGTAATAAAGTTGTGATTGGAGTTTCTGGTGGTTTAGACTCTACTTTGGCACTTTTGGTATGTGCTAAGACCTTTGATATGCTGAAGTTAGATAAAAAAAATATGATTGGTGTTACAATGCCTGGTTTTGGAACTACAGACAGAACGTATACCAATGCTCTTTTGCTTATTGAAAAACTGGGGGCAACTAAAAAAGAAATACCTATTCAGGAAGCATGTATGCAACATTTTGAAGCAATTGGGCATGATCCTTTGGTCCATGACATTACATATGAAAATGTACAAGCAAGAGAACGCACACAAATTCTTATGGATTTATCCAACAAAGAAGGCGCTATCGTAATCGGTACAGGTGACTTATCTGAATTAGCTCTTGGCTGGGCTACCTATAATGGAGATCATATGTCTATGTACGGCGTAAACGCATCAATTCCTAAAACATTGGTTCGTTATTTGGTTGAATGGGTAGCATCTAAATCCAATGATGACGGTTTACAAAACACATTAAGCGATATATTATTAACCCCAGTTAGCCCTGAACTACTACCTCCTGATCATGATGGTAATATTCAACAAAAAACCGAAGAAGTCATTGGACCCTATGAATTACATGATTTCTTTCTATACAATATGGTGCGTTATGGATATACTCCGATAAAAATATTATTTCTTGCCGAAAAAGCATTTGAAGATATATATACAAAGAAAGTTATTTTGTCTTGGTTAAAAACCTTTTATAAACGATTTTTCTCACAGCAGTTTAAACGTTCCTGCTTGCCGGATGGTCCTAAGGTTGGATCAATTTGCTTATCTCCTAGAGGTGATTGGCGAATGCCAAGTGATGCTGCTGTAGCTTGTTGGCTGAAAGATTTAGATGAAATAAATGCATAATGAAAACAAAAGGTATCTCCTTGGCGCTACAGCTTGCTGTCTCAAGGATATACCTTTTTCATTACATTACATTATTTTATAGTATGAATACTTTCCTTTTCTCTTTTTATAATACACTTTGTATGCCCATCATACCCAGTGTCAAAGGAAGAAATAAAACCATCAATTTTCTGCTGATCTAACGGTTTAGAATATATATATCCTTGAATAGTATCACATTTATTATTGTATAAATAACTCAATTGCTCTTGTGTTTCTACTCCTTCAGCAATAACCTCCAAGCCAAATTGATGTCCTAAGGTAATAATAGCATTTAAAATATGCTCATTCTTAGATTTTTCAACTAAAATATCATCTATGAAAGTTTTATCGATTTTCAAGGTGGAAATTGGCAATTCCTTTAAATAATTTAAGGAAGAATATCCTGTCCCAAAGTCATCAAGTGCAACCTTTATTCCCTTTTCTCTCAATTTATGCAGTTTACTTATTGTTTGATCAAAAGAATGTATTAAAATTGACTCTGTTATTTCTAATTCGAGATACTCTTCGGAAAACTGATAATCCTTTAAGGCATTTTCAACTACTTCAACGAAATTATCCTGCATCCATTGTACCACTGAAATATTAACTGAAATAATATATTTTTTATCACCCATATTTAGTTTCGAACCAAATTCAATGGCTGTTTTCAAAACCCATTCGCCAATTTCAATTATGATTTTAGTTTCTTCTGCAATAGGTATAAATCTATTAGGAGGAACAAATCCCAAGTCTTCATTTACCCACCTAATAAGTGCTTCGAATCCTCTAATTTCGCCTGTATTAAAGTCTACCTGTGGCTGGAAATGCAAAATAAATTCATCGTTAGCCAATGCTAGTTTTAATTTTTCCTCAAACAGAATTTTTTCATCCATATATCGTTTTAAGGATGCTTCAAAAATTGAGTAGGTACCTTTTCCCGCATCCTTTGCTTTATATAAAGCAACATCCGCAAACTTGACCAAATCATTTAAATCCTTTGTGGTTTCTGGGAACATCGAAATCCCAATGCTCATTGAGACTGTTGTCTTAGTTGATATGTGTAGATTTTTCTTAAAATCATCAATGATACTACTAGCAAATTGATGTATAAAAGTCAAATCAGCTTTACCTTCAATGTAGATTGCAAATTCATCTCCACCAATTCGATATAATTTCATATGATCGTTGATTAAACATTGAATCCGTTGTGATATGTTCAGTAGTGTTTTATCTCCATAATCATGACCGTAAATATCATTTACATACTTGAAATTATCAACATCAATGAGTAACAAGACAAAACATTCATCTTCCTTAGCCTCATTAATTTTTTTTGATAAGTCATGATAGAATAATCTCCGATTTGGTAACAACGTTAAGTGATCTTGATATGCCAATTTATAAAGCTTTTCCTTGTATTCTACTAGCACCTTATACTGCACTTGGAGGTCTTGTTTAGATACTTCTAGCTCTTTATATGTTTCGGATAATTCTTCATAGCTATCTATTAGCTTATTTTCTTGCTTATGAATTCTTATAATTAACCTTGAAATAAGGCTATATACTAAAACAGCTGTTACGGCAACATAAAACCAGCCCTTTATAATATTGATTTTGCTCAATAATGCTTGATTACTGACTATTTTACTTAACACAACATCAGAAGATAAAACCCAGACTGCACCAAAAAACAGATAAATAAGCGTAATTCTCAAAGGAGAATATTTATAATTATTCAATTCTTCGTGAATTTTATCTTTTTTATACGTGAGATTAATAGATGTATTTTCATTTTTATAATTATCCATACTTGTCTCCTACAATCATCCATAAGTACCCATAGTCAATAGTATAATCTATATAAAACAACTATATACTATGTCTATAAAGATGATATGTTTAATCTGTGTCTTTATTATGTCTTCACTAAGAACAAGTTAGATGATTTATTTTATTTTTTCACATAGAAGACAGCTAGCACTCCTGGTCCAGCATGAGTTCCTATAATAGCTCCAATTTCTCCGATAATGATTTCTCCATTATAACCAACATCTCTTTTAAGGGCTTCAACCATCTTATCCGCAAAGGGTCTATCTTGGGAGTGACCAACAATAACCAAATCACTTTTTTCATAATCAATCGTATTTTTAATATGATCAACGTAATAAGAGATCACTTTGTTTCGTCCTCTTACTTTTCCAAAAGGGACTGTAAGTGCATCTTCAACCACTAAAACCGGCTTAATATTAAGCACTTCCGCAATCACCGCCTTTGAGGCTTTGATTCTCCCACCCTTTTTTAGATACTTTAGGGTATCTACACAAAAAAGATGTTCAATTCTATTATTTGTATGGAAATTGACCATACCTAAAATTGCTTCTAAGACCTCACCCTTTTCTAACATTTTTCCAATCTTAATTACAATCATTCCTGTTCCTAAACAGAGGGAATTAGAGTCAATCAGAGTAATATCTTCTGTCTCTAAGGCTTCTTTCGCGATACCTGCTGATTGAAAAGTTCCACTTGCATTGGATCCAATGGTAACACAAATTATTTTATTCCCTTGGTCTAGCTCTTTTTTAAATGCATTCATGAAACTTTCAGGTGTTACTTGTGATGTGATCGGTAATGTTTCTGATAATTCAAGCTTATCGTAAAACTCTTTTGGAGTTAGGTCAAAATATTCTTCTTCACTAAATCTTACCGATAAGGGTACGACAGTTATTTTATATTTTTCAATTACTTCTAATGGTAAATCTGCTGAAGAATCGGTGAAAAGTTTGTAGGTCATTTTTTTCCCCTCGGCCCTATCATTTGGGCTTTCCTTGTTTTTTATTTGTATACATCATCTGCTTTTAATAATTCAATATCCTTCTGCGTCAGTACATAGATGGCTTCTTTTGGATCAGAAACCTTCATAATGACCGCTGCTTTACTTTCTAATGCATAGGCATACATGTACTCAATCCCAATATTCGCCTTGGATAAAATTTCTATTGCATCGTGGAGAGCCCCAGGCTTATGTGCAACAGATAAACAAATGACATCTGTTAAGTTAACTGAAAACTCCGCTTCTTTTAGCAGTTTCACGGCTTTCTCACCGTCATTTACGATTAATCTGAGCAAACCATATTCTGATGTATCCGCAACACTTAGGGCTGATATATTAATGTTGTTTTCTCCGAGTACTTTTGTTACTTCTTCTAATCGTCCAGATTTGTTTTCAATAAATATTGTTAATTGCTTAATAATCATATGAATTCTCCTTATATTTTTCGTTTATCAATTACTCTTTTTGCCTTGCCTTCACTTCTTTCAATCGTTTTTGGTTCAACCAAACGAACCTTCACTCCTATACCTAAAGTACTTTGAAGTGCATTCGTTATTTTACTTGTCAATGCTTCAAGCTGTTTGATTTCATCAGAAAAGAACACATCATCTACTTCAACCCAAACCTCTAAGGTATCTAGATTGTTGATTCTATCAACTATTAATAAGTAGTGAGGTTTTGTTTCACTTAAATCAAGCAATACACTTTCTATTTGTGAAGGGAAGATGTTTACGCCACGTATGATTAACATATCATCAGAACGACCTGTACATTTCTTCATTCTTACTGTTGTTCTTCCACATCCGCAAGCATCGTATTCAAGGGTTGTTAAATCTCTGGTTCTATACCTTAAAATTGGAAGAGCTTCTTTAGTAACTGTAGTGAAAACAAGTTCACCCTCTTCTCCTTGCGCAGTATTTAAAAGAGTATCACTGTAAATGGTTTCTGGAATAAAATGATCTTCAAAAATATGCAAGCCGTTTTGCTCCATACACTCAATTGAAACACCTGGTCCAATGATTTCTGAAAGCCCATAAATATCAATCGCCTTAATACCCAGCTTTGCTTCAATTTCTTTTCTCATATTTTCTGTCCAGGGCTCAGCGCCAAAGATACCAACCTTGAGTTTCAAAGATTCTGGTTTAACACCCATTTCTTCCATAGCTTCAGCTAAATAAAGTGCATAGGAAGGTGTTAAAGCAATTGCTGTACTTTCAAAGTCTTGCAATAACTGAATTTGTTTAGCTGTATTTCCTCCTGAAATAGGAATAACTGTTGCTCCGATTCTTTCAGCTCCGTAGTGAACACCTAATCCCCCAGTAAACAAGCCATATCCATATGCAATTTGAATACGATCCTTCTTGCCAACACCAGCAGCACTTAATGATCTAGCCACAACTTCAGACCACATAGAAATATCTCTTCTTGTATACCCAACAACTGTTGGTTTTCCCGTAGTACCAGAAGAAGCATGTATTCTAACAACATCCTCCATTGGTGTAGCAAAAAGACCAAAGGGGTAATTATCTCTTAAATCTTGCTTCGTAGTAAAGGGCAGCTTTGGCAAATCTTCAAGTCCTCGAATATCACCAGGTTCCATCCCTAACTCTTGCATTTTTTTTCGGTAAAATGGTACGTTATAATATATCCTCTCTACCATTTGGCAAAGTCTTTCACTCTGTAACATGGTCATTTGCTCTCTACTCATACATTCAAAATGCTCATTCCAAATCATTGTTTTCCTCCCATCAATAACTTTTACGTATTTTTATTTTACTTGTGTATATCATTTCTATTTGCTACTTTAATTTTGTTATCCCCTAAAATAGAAATTGCTTGATCTAAGTCATTAACCTTCAATATCATGAGTGGGCTCGCATGATTTCTAATCACAAAGGAATAGATGTATTCTATTTGAAGATCTTCTTCTTCAAGTACTGTTAGAATTCCATTTAATGCACCTTTTTCATCCTCTAGCTCCACAGCAATTACATCCGTAAGAACGACTCCATATCCACATTCTTCAAGGGCATCCTTTGCTCTTTCTGGTACGTCTACGATTAACCTCAGTATACCATAATCAGGTGTATCAAACGCAGCTATAGCTCTAATATTAATGTCTTTATCCTTTAACATGCTTGTTACTTCTGCTAAGCTACCTTTTTTATTTTCTATTAAAACAGATAATTGCTTTAAAATCATTTTGGCTCCCCCTTTATACGATTGCATAACCATTTTCAAAAGCTGCAATATTAATATCAATCGTTTTTTGTGGTACTGTACTCTTTATTATTTCTATCCATTTATCCTTAGGAATAGACATATTCTTAGCTAATAAACCTAGTAAAATAGTGTTTGCAACCTTAATATTACCAAGTTCTTTTGCTCTGCTTAAGGCATCAATAGCAATTACATTTTCACATTCTTGTTCCAGCTGTTCTATGATATCTTCTGGATATGTACTTGTTCCAATAATAACTGGCATTGGATCAATCTCTTGTGTGTTCACCAGCATAATTCCATCCTCTTTTAAGAAGTGCTTCCATCTAAGGGCTTCCAGCTTTTCAAAGGAAACAATAATATCTGCTTGACCCACTTCAACTAAAGGAGAATGTACCTTTTCACCATATCTAATATGAGTAACGACACTACCACCTCTTTGAGCCATACCATGTACTTCAGATAATTTAACATCATACCCTAATGACATTGCTAAGTTGCCTAAAATTCTACTTGTTATCAACGTACCTTGACCTCCAACACCTACTACAAGAATATTATTAGTTGTCATGATTTTCACCTACCCTTGAGATTGATCCAAAATTACATACGGATGAACATAAAGTACATCCACAGCAAATGGCATCGTTTATTTGATATACTCCGTTTTTCTTCTGAATTGCTGGACATCCTAACTTCATACACATACCGCATTTTTTACATACCGCTTCATCAATATGGAATGGGATTCTAATTTTTTTCTTATCTAAAAGTTCACAGGCTGAGCTTGCAATAATAACAGAAGGCTCTTCGGCAGCAGTTTCTTCTTTAACAGCCGCTTCAACTTCTTTTAAATTAAATGGATTTACTACTCTGATACGTTTAATTCCCACACTTTTTGTAAGCTCAACCAGATTGAGTACACTTGTTTCTTCACCCTTAAGCGTTAATCCTGTAGAAGGATTATCTTGATGACCCGTCATTCCAGTTGTAGAATTATCTAATATCATAACCGTAGAAATACCTTTATTATATACGATATCTATAAGACCCGTAACACCTGAATGAACAAAGGTTGAATCTCCGATTACTGCAACCCAGTCCTTAACAAATTCTTTTCCTCTTGCCTTTTCCATTCCATGAAGCATACTTATGCTTGCACCCATACACACACATGTATCCATACCTTGTAAAGGTGGCAATGCCCCTAATGTATAACATCCGATATCACCCGATGCATGTTTTTTAAGTTTATTAAGGATGTAATAGATTCCTCTATGAGGACATCCTGGACACATAACGGGTGGTCGTTGAGGTAAACTCTTTGGAGCTGCTAAATGAAGTACTTGATCACCAATTTTTTCACTTATTAAGTTAGCACTATATTCACCTTGAATCGTAAGAATATCCTTACCAATACAAGGAATGCCCCATGATTTCACTTCATCTTCAATGATTGGCTCTAACTCTTCAATAATATATAAAACTTCTACTTTTTTTGCAAAATCTTGAATTAACTTCATAGGCAAAGGATGAACAATTCCAAGTTTTAATACTGATGCCTCCGGTAAGCTTTCTTTTACATATTGATAAGGCACACCACTTGTGATCACACCAATCTTAGTGGACTTCATTTCAATTGTATTTATATCCATTGTATTTGCTGACTCTGCTATATCCTTCATGCGTTTTTCAACAACAATATGCTTTAGTCTTGCCATTCCTGGCATCATAACATTCTTCATAAAGTCCTTTTGATATTCCTTTAATGCAATGTCTTCTCGCTCTTCAAGCGAAACTATACTTTGTGAATGTGAGACTCTCGTTGTCAATCTTACCATTACTGGTGTATCGTATTTTTCACTTAGCTCGAAGGCCTTTTTAACATAATCTTTTGTTTCCTGAGAATCAGCTGGCTCTAACATAGGTATATGCGCCGCCTTAGCATAGTAACGACTATCTTGTTCATTTTGTGAACTATGCATGCCAGGATCATCTGCCACCATAATAACAAGACCGCCGTTAATGCCTGTATATGAAACTGTAAACAATGGATCTGCTGCTACGTTTAGCCCAACATGCTTCATAGAAACAAGCGTTCTTGCTCCTGCAATTGCTGAACCAATAGCAACCTCCATTGCTACTTTTTCGTTTGGACCCCACTGTGCATAAATTTCTTCATAGCCTGCAATGATTTCTGTTATTTCTGTACTTGGTGTACCAGGATAAGCTACTGCAACAGTGACTCCAGCTTCATAAGCGCCTCTAGCTACTGCTTCATTTCCTAGCATGAGTTTTTTATTTATCATTGTATTCATCCCTTCTATATTTTTTTAGTGTTATCTTAAGTCAGTGACCCTTTTTGCTTTTCCTTCATAACGTTTTAGTGTTCTTGGACTTACTAGATTGATTTTTGCATCAAGTCCTAATACTGTTCGTAGCTCATGTCTTATTCTACCGTCTAATTCCTGTAGTTTTTGATAGGAGTCAAGAAGCGAACTATTCATTAGTTCAACATCTATTTCTAAGTAATCTAGGTGACCACTTTTCTTAATCAAAATTTCATAGTGCGGACCAATTTCTGTAAAGTTTAATAGTACCTCTTCGATTTGTGATGGGAAGACATTTACCCCTCTGATAATCAACATATCATCGGTTCTTCCTTCAATCTTCGCCATTCTAACTGTGGTTCTTCCACAGCTGCACGGCTCATACATTAACCTTGTGATATCTTTCGTTCTATATCTAATCAATGGAAGAGCTTCTTTTGTAACAGTAGTTATCACTAGTTCTCCAAGTTCACCTTCAGGTAATACCTTCCCAGTGATTGAGTCGATTATTTCTGGTATAAAGTGATCTTCATTAATATGCATACCCGTTAAGTGTATACATTCACCTGAAACGCCTGGACCAATCAGTTCACTCATACCGTAATTCTCTGTTGCTAACATCCCCCAGGCTTTTTGAATTTCTGATCTCATGGCTTCTGATGAGCCTTCCCCACCAAAGAGACCTAATCTAATATGTAAATCCTTTTTTGGATCAAGACCAATTCTTTCAGCAGTCTCAGCCATATGTAGTGCATAGGAGGGTGTACAAACTAGTATTGTTGTTTCAAAATCCTTCATTAACATTAATTGTTTTTCTGTGTTTCCACTAGACGTTGGCACCACAAGTACTCCTGCTCGTTCTAAACCATAATGCAGACCAAAGGCTCCTGTAAATAAACCATATCCAAAAGCTACTTGAGCTACATCCTCTGAGGTTGCTCCTGCCATTGTTACTAATCTTGCAATAAGCTCACTCCAAGTATCGATATCATTTTGAGTATACCCTACTACGGTTGGTTTACCAGTAGTACCTGATGAAGCATGAATTCTCACCATATCCTTCTTTGGTACAGTGAATAATCCAAAAGGATAGTTTTGTCGCAAATCTTCCTTTACAGTAAAGGGAAGCTTGCTTAAATCTGATAAGGATTTTATTTTTTCAGGATTCATATCTACTTGATTCATTTTATCCCGATAATAAGGTACCTTTTTATAGATTCTTGTTACTGTTTTTTGTAAACGTTCAAGCTGTAACGCTTCCATTTCAGCTCTGCTTAGCGTTTCTTCCTTAGACCAAATCATGCTGATAATCCCCCTATAAATAATTTGTTATCAAGCTAATGTAACTTAGGTAAAATAATTTCTTTTATTTGACCATATGAAAGCTGATAATAATAAAAATATTACAATAGAAATATTAATGTATATTATATATCCACCAATATTAATCAAGCTTTCATTTACGATTACACCCATTAATCGATTCAGTGCTTGATAAGAGGGTGTAAAGAAGGCAATACTTTTGATTATTGGTAGAGATAAATCAATATTGAAGAAGCAGCCACTAATAATACCAATGATTAATATTAAGGCGGCTCCCATAACTACAAAACTAGAAACGTTTCTGAACAGTTTTGTTAACATAATAATTAACGCAGAGAATGATCCAATGAAAAGAATCAATATAATACTATTAAAATAAAGTGTTCTAACAAAACTCTTACTAAAATAGGCGCTAATGGCTGAAAATAACAGCGCAATCGAGGTTGATGAAATAACGATACTTAAATAATCCCCCATAATTATAACACCCTTAGGAGTTTTAGAAATGACTATTTTTTGGATTAAAGTATTCTCCTCATCCTTAACAATACTTGTAGCTGCAAATAAAACAAAAAAACATAAAAAAGATAAAATAATTCCTAGAATCATTTGATGATAAATCAATTGGTTGTTTATGTTTTCATTTGCTAGCTTCATGTCTTCTGAAAAAGAAAAAAATTCAATGTTTACATAGTAGTCTTTTTTTCTGTCTTTTGCGAGTTCTTGTCCATAATCATATGCTGATTTTAGTATTGCTTCTTTATTCGTTTTATCGCCTATCACTTCTTCTAAATAATTAATTGCTGTAATAATACTTATTTCTTCAAGCATTTCTCCAACAAATACATCTCCAATAATTGGAGATAAGTAATTATTTGATAGATAATATAACTCAATTAATTCATCAAAATCACCTTCATATACCATTTCTTCTGCTTCAGCTTTGATCACAAAAAGCGCTTCAATCTCACCCTTTTTTATCTTTTTCGTTCCTTTTTCAAAAGTAGTTTCAATTGGGTTTAATAGTTCATTTTTATGAAGATTACGAATCACTTCTTTTGAAAACTCAGTATTGCTATAATCAACATAACCAATTTTTATCTTTGTACTGTTTTCTGCATCGGAATAAAGGCTGCCAATTAATGCTGCAAAAAGTATCGCAATTACGATTGTAAGCATCCTAATAGCTGTATTTCTATAAATTAGTTTCAGTCTAAGTACAATAATGTTCATTAATCCATTCATATGTCACCTTCTAGGGGATTTTTGGCTAACTACAAACCTTAAAATATCTTTTGCTTGTTATGAATAACATGAACAATGATAAAACGAATAATAGTATTCCAATATAAAATCCTTCTCTTAAATTATAGCCAGATTGAAAATATAATAAGCCTCTAATCATCCAGTAATTAGGTGAAATAATTGCAATTTTCTGTAAAGCCTCCGGCATCATTTGAATAGGAATGATACTACCTCCAATAATTGCATTGATAAAAATAAATATATTGCTCAGTAAAATGACACCCTCTTCTCTTTCTATAAACGCGGTCATAAACATTGCAATAGAAACATCAAACAAAATTGCAACAATTAGAAATACACACATGACAAAAAATGCTTTGCTCATAACCCCACCGGTAAAAGCAGTAAACAGCAATAACCAACCTAGAACTATTGTACTAATAAATAAAGTTGTACCAAGCGCTTTACTGATCATATAGTGAAATAATGATATCTTTGATATTTTCAACCTAACAAAGCACATATCTTCTCTTTCTCTAATGAGATTAATTGCAGCATACACTGCTATATACATTAAAAACATTACGATAATTGCCATGAAATAATAGATAGTTGATACTACAGAAGGAACGTTCACAATTTCTTCATAGCTAAACATACTTGTTCTAGATAATGCGGTAAATATCAAATCATAAGAAATCTGTTCGTTGTAAACAACTAATGTATCCCAATCATAGCCCAAGTCTTCCATCTGATCAAATAATGTAACGATGCCGATCTCTACAGTAGAGATATATTTCTCATAACTCATAATGACATTTTTTATCAATAATGTTTTTAAAGGTTCTTTATGGTTTACTTTAACAAGGATTGGATTATAAGAAAAATTCATTACACTTTTTACAAATCCTTTGGGCATAAGAATTACAGCATCTAATTTTCCTTCCTCAAAGGCTTCATATACTTCCTCAGCCGTACCCTCAGTAACATTTGCAAACTGGGTAAAAGCTTCCGAGCTAGTAAAACCATCCGCAACCATACCTGCGTAGATACTTTCATCTTCAAGAATCAATCCAACCTCTAATGGCTCAATAAAGGATTCTTCAACATTGTTTAATGTAAAAAATAAATAAACAAATAAAAATATACATATTGGTACAACAAAAAGCATGATATTTCTCTTAAATTGACGTATCTGGCCTATATAATTTTTATAAATCATTCTAGCAAATAGACTAGCCGAACTCATCATGGATTCATCTCCTTATCCATTTGCAGCAAATCATATAGTCGATTTTTGTCAATATTAGTCTGTAATGTGTGTTCAATATCCTTAAAAAGAGTACTTAATTCCTCTTTAGTAAGTAACGAAACATTAATTGCATCTGCCATGTCGAACCCTTTTAATTCTACAGCTTCATTAGCCTTTATAACCGTAGTGTTTACATTTAGCTCATACTTAATTGGCATGTCAGTAAAACCCTTTAAGCTACCTCTAAGGATATGTTCCCCTTTCCTAATAACAGATCTTTTATCAATAAACAAAGATGAATCTAATGTTACATCTAAGTAATCGTTAAGGTTCAATTTTTCCAAACTATTTTCATCAAACAAAAAGACCGAATTCATTGTATTCATTGCATATCCAAGCTTTTTATCCAGAAGCATGGTATTTAAAATATCATTTAGGAAGTCTACTAACTCCTGCGCATCAGCATTCATCGTATATTTCTTACAGGCAACTTGGTTTTCATTTATAGTAATTTTTTCTTTGTCTGGTTTCTGACTCAAAGTATTCAAAATAAATGCTTTAGATAAATCTACATATTTTTGTGCTTCAAATGCATAAACATTTTCATAGGCTTTTGTATTGATATTTTCTTTAAGGCTTGATAATAAAATTTTTGCCTGTTCATTGTTTGTACCATACTTATCCAAAAAAACTTCCCAGGTCATGTAAAGAGGTTGAGGATATAAAAGTGGTATATCTAATGCAATTAGCTGATCGTTTGCAAAAACTTGACCTTCAATGGTTGAAATATCTTTAATTCTAATATCAAAAACGAGTTCTATTTCCCTTGTCTGCGCGTTATATCTATGTATTGTATTTACATTGATATCCTTAATAACGTTTAGCATTAATTTTGTTTCTGGATCATTTACTGCCTCTTGATCAAGCTTTGAGAACTCTATCTTATTGGTTGTCTCATATGTGTCTAGGAAAACGGTCTTAACGGTACTGTCAAAAACAATTTCTTCGTTAGATTTACTATCATTCTTCCCAATAGCAACCATAACAGCACATATAACAGCTATAGTTACAATAACAGCAACAACCTTACTTTTTGACTTATGATTAAGTTGGTTTGTTCCATCATTCATAACCTCTTTTTTCGCTGTCATATAGCCTCCTTAGTTATCTAAATAATTTATCAAATCATCATAATGTCGGTTCGCATCATCATAACCTAGCTGATAAAGTTGTTCTAATTTTTTGATATCCTTTTCAGCTCTTTTAATATTTAAATCTTCGCTTGGTGCAATAACATAAGCTAAGCCTTCTTTGCAATACATATCCAAAGCATCTAGTGCATTATTATAATCCTTATATCTATTTTGAAGAGCATTTACTGCTCCCTTACAATCTTTACCCAGTAATAATTTATATAAAGCAACTGCATTTGATTGCTTTTTCCTATATCCATTACATCTAGTTAAAACAACAATGTTTTTTTTATTTCCATCCGAAATGGCTTTTTCAATCGGTATTGAATCAGATAAACCTCCATCTAATAAATCCATACCCCTTAATTTAACAACAGGTGCATAAAGAGGCAAACTGCTTGAGGCTCTGACCATCATATTTAACTCATCATTACTAATTGAATCATGACAATCCAGATACACAGGTTTGCCTGTCTTGCAGTCTGTTGCGACAGCTAATAGCTTTTGTTTTGACTTTCTAAAAGTATCATAATCGTATTTTACAAGTTCATTTGGTATTTGATCAAATATGAAGTCCATATTGAATAATCCTGTACCATCAAATATGCCTTTGTATCTTATATATCTAGGATCTAGTACCATTTCAATCGTTACTTTTTTGTTTCGTCCGTGTTGCTTTGAAACATAAGACATAGCTTGGCATGCTCCTGCAGAAACACCAATTACATAAGACAATTCTAATTCTTTTTCTAAAAAATACTGCATTACTCCGGCGGTATATGCTCCTCTCATACCACCGCCTTCCAGTATTAAACTGCTCTCTTTTCTCATTTGAATTAATCCTTTTCTTTATTAATGAATGTCTTTTAAAAACACCTTGAAAATATCCTCTAAGCTTGTAGTTGCTTCTTCCTTTTGTTGATATTTCTCTAAATCTTCTTGATATTGTTCACCTTCTACTGATTTCATGCTAAGTTGTATTCTCTTTGCTTCTTTATCAATATTGATTATTTTAACTTGCACCTTATCTCCTACAGCGACGACTTCTTGAGGTTTACTTATTCGTTTATCACTCATTTCAGAAATATGAACAAGTCCGTCTATACCATCACCAATTTTTACAAATGCACCGTAGGTAGCTATTCTTTCTACTTCTCCGGTTACTATTTTTCCTACTGTATATTCGATCATTGAATGCTCCCACGGATCTTCTTTAACATCCTTTAAGCCTAATCCAACTTTCCCTGTTTTGGTATCGATGTCGATGATATAAACCTCAACTACATCCCCTTCCTTAACTATCTCTGATGGATGCTTCACTTTCTTCCATGATAAATCTTGAATATGAACCAAACCTTGGACACCACCAATATCAACAAAGGCACCAAAATTAACTACCTTAACTACGGTACCCATAAATTTATCGCCCTTTTTAATCGTATCCATCATAAGACTCTTTTGTATTTCATTCTCTTTAAGCTCTACCTCTTTTCTAGATAGTACAACCTTCTTTTTGTCTTTATCAAAATCTATTACTTTGACTATTAGCTCCTCACCAATGAAACTATTTAAATCCTCTACGTACTTAATTGATAACTGAGAAGCTGGAATAAATGCTCTTGCACCCTTCACATTACAAACCACTCCTCCTTTAACAACTTCCTTAACCTTAACATTCATTTTATCACCACTAATAAATGCCTTTTCTAATTCACCCCAAATTAATATCTCTTCTGCTTTTTTTATAGATAGGAGAATATTTCCTTCTCCGTCGTCTGTTTTAATAATTTCAGCTTTGACTGGATCTCCTTCTTGATACATCTCAGTAATGACTTGTTCTTCAGTTGCCATAGTTTCAGCGACTGGAATGATTCCATCAGAAATATATCCAATATTAACTAAAAGTTCACTATCTGTAACGGTAATGATCGTCCCTTCGACTATATCACCTAAATATAGTTTTTTAAAACCTTTATAAAGTTCATTCTCAAATTCATCCATAGAAGGTATGACCTCTATATCTTCAATTTCCTTTTCACTGTTTTCAATAAGTTCAATTTCATTCTTTTCAATTTGCTCGTTTGGATTTTCATTCATTGTGTTTTCATTGCTTTCATTTTCATTCATAATAACCGCTCCTTAAATTGCATTTTCATGATTTATTTTTTCATCTTCTATCTTAATTATAAATTGTTATCTTATTCTGTTTACTCACGCTTCATTATATCATAACTCTTTTTTCTTTAAAAGTATAGTTGTAACACTTTTGCATGTCTGAACATAAATTATACTAGGACAAGAATAAAAAAGGAGGTATATATATGGCTGACGGATTTATAGGTGATTTTGATACAGTATCATTATGCAGGTATATTGGTCAAACAGTAACAATTTTCACTGCTAGTGGAGGCCTTTCCGGTCATGGTTTTACTGGGATTTTAATCGCTGCAAACGATTGTTTTGTAAAGTTAATATCTAGAATTGGAGCTGCACCTGATTGCCCAGTAGGTAGTACTTGTGGTGTTCCACCAAGAGCAGGTTATGGATATGGTGGATGTGGTCTTGGTTATGATGCAGTTGGTGCTGGATTAGCTTATGGTGGTCTTGGTTCAGTAGTAGTTATTCCTACAGATAAGATTGTTTCATTCGTTCATAATGCAATCTAGTTACGAATATTCCTTTGGGACAAAAGTTTAAAATTTTGTCCCCTTTTTTTGTTGTTCAATTCACACTATTTTCTTGTTTAATACGACTCACCGACTGTCTTTAGAAATCATAAATGACTTGATTACACCATATACTTTATAAAATTCAAGTTTAAGGTACATAAATGGATCAATTATTATCCCTTCTTGAAAAATTATTATATCGCAATATAACAGTATATGTTACAAGCTATCAAAGTATAAAGTTTTCTGGTGTTCTAGTTTTTGTTAACAAATCTAGCATTCGTATTGTATTAAAAAAAAACAACGATCAAGCATCACCCAAAAGACCAATGATTAATTTTAACAAAAAACTCTATCATTCTGAAGGGGCCTTATACTTAGGAGCAATTGTAGAAATTCCTATTGATAAAATTGATGCCGTAGTTCATTATTCTATTTAATTCTTTTCTTCTTCATATTCATCTACAGCCTCCATACCCTTATATAAATTTAAAGTATGAAAACCATATTTCATTAAGGTATTCGCTACGTCTTTACTATTTTTCCCTCTTTGACAAATAAAAATATACGTTTTATTTATATTTAACCTATTAAAAGAATTTATAAGTTCATACTCTGGTACTGATAATGCACCTTGAATATGATTTTTTTCATATTCATATTTAGGTCTGATATCAATGAGTATGTAATTTTTATTACCTTGTAGTTTAAGTAATTCTTTATAGGTTATTTCATAATATGAACCTTTCACCTTACACTCCTCCTTAAAAAATTGGTCCCTTCAATACTTTATACTATTCATGAATGAACTAATAATTTCATTCCTAGTAACAATACTTCTTTTTTTTATTTTTTTTTACTAGGAAAGTTCTGCATATGCAATTGGAAAAGCGGCAGATATGAAACGTGGATATTTAACACTACGTATAAATAACTTTGTTATTTAACGCTGCGTATAAATAACTTTGTTATTTAACGCTGCGCAGCCGATTTTCTTGTAGCAAATATTATGTTATATTGATATAATATTCATAATATGTTGCTTGAAAAGGAGGTGTATTTCATTCATGAAGAATGAAAGAACAGAAGAATTGATCAATGAGATAAAAGATATTTCAAATGTTTATTCCTATATTAGTAAATATAATACTGATTTCCCAAACCTTACCTTTTCTAATTTTGTAGATTTGGTCATTCAGAAAAAACGACTTAAAAAAAGCCAGGTAGTAAAAAATGCTGGCCTACATAGAACCTATGGCTATCAAATCATATCAGGAAAAAAGAAACCCTCTAGAGATAAGGCGCTTACCATTGCTTATGGCTTAGAATTGAGCTTAGAGGAAACACAAAAGCTATTAAATATTGCAGAATTTAATCCACTCTACCCTAAAAACAAACGAGATTCTATCATCATTTTTACATTATGTAATCACTATAACTTAGAAAAAACGAATCTTTTACTTTACGATAACAAAGAAGAGCCTATTTCATAACCATGATCTAGACTCTTTATTTATATTCACCTATTTAATATGTTCATGTCCAAATAAATGCTCAAAGCAATACTCGTGTTGCCCTTCACATTTTGAGCAAACTCTAAACTCTAAATCTGTATCGTCCTCATCTGTACGTCCACAAACCTCGCATTTATGAAGATGATCCTTTTTAATCGTAGAATTTGTTCGATAAGTTTTTTTCCTGACATGTGATTTAGTAGCATTTTTTCTTCCTGATATAATATCCTTTCCAAAGAACACAAAATAATTCAATACTGATATACCAATTGCAATTTTTACAGTTAAACTACCCGTTAAAAAGCTAAAAATAAAGAATGCCCAACTTAGCCAACCTAAATATTTTACCTTAACAGGTAAGACAAAAAACAACGTAAACTGTTGTTCTGGATATAACTTTGCAAAAGCTAAAAATAAGGATAAGCTTAAGTAGTAATTATCCATAGACAACCCTGAGGCAAATGCGCCAATAATGATACCAAGAACCCCTAAAAAATAATAACAATTAAACTTGAAAGTTCCCCATTCATGCTCAAGGGAAGTTCCAATTAAATAATCAATATAAAGTGCAAAAAAAAGAAAAAACGTACTAACTTTAGGTGGAATAAACAAAAAGGTAACAACACGCCATACTTGTCCATGCAATACCAAATTAGGATCAAATACAAGATTATTGATAAACCCTGGGCTAAAATAGCCTAAAATAAGTACTACTACATTTGCAAACACGATATATCCTATCAAATTTCGAATTGCAAATTTACCAAACTTTCTTTCTAGTTTATATAAAAGCTTCATAGCTATCACTCCTCATGAATTATATGATTTACATTATTTCTGCCGCTATTCTTAGCAATATATAAGGCATTATCAGCAATGGCAAAAATTTTTATGTAATCATCCATTTTCTTAACCAAAGTTACTACTCCGATTGTCAAAGTTACTACATCTGCGCATTTAGAAAAATGGTGTTCAATATCCATTTCCACAATACCCTTACGCATTCTTTCCGCAATTTCTTTAGCCTCTGAAGGCTCTTTGTTCATTATAATTACTAAAAACTCATCTCCACCATACCTATAGATAAAGCTTTTTTCTTTGGCACATATTTTATTTAGTACATTACTAACAGCTATTAAACATTGATCTCCTGCTAAATGTCCATAGTTATCATTGTATTCTTTAAAGAAGTCCACGTCAATCATAACAACTGAATAGGGCTTCTTATACTTTTTTGCTCGTTGAATAATCTTACTCGCATTGGTATTTAATGAATATCTATTATAAACCTTTGTTAACCCGTCTTTTTCAGTGAGTTCTTTTAGCTTTCTGTTGGTATCAATTAACGTTTGAGATTTATTACAATTGTTAAATGCAATTGTAATATAAGCTGATAATATTTTTAATATTTCTAAGTCATTTTCTGCATATGTATTTTCATAATAGCTATGAACATCAATTAAGCCTATCGCTTCATTCTCAAATATAAGTGGAGATGACATGACAGAGTTTATTTTTCCCATTCCAATCACAGAATAATCGAGCACCTGCGTACTTGGACTAATCGTTAAAATATCATTATCTATACTTCCTTCAGTTTTTTGTAAAAGGTTTGCAAGATGGTTGTCTTTATTGTCAAAATTATAAGTAAGCTTCTTGCTTTCGTTGTTGTTATTGTAAATAGTATAGTCTAGAACATTCCCTTTATTGATAAAACCTACCCCAAAAGAGTCACATTTAATTAGTTGAAAGATACTTTTATTGATTTTTTCAATGATTTCGTTTTGTTTTAGTGTGGATGTTATTTCTCTTCCAAGCTTTGATAAAACAACAAGATTCTCATTTATATTTGTCAATTCCTTTACTTTAATATCTGTTCTTAAGTACTCATACTTATTTATAATATTTTTCACCTTAATGTTTTTCCAAGTTTCATCATTAACAGTTTTTATATCGTTAAATCTTTTAAAATAACTTAAAGCCCTATCATATTGTTTATTTCTCTCATGAATCTTTGCAAGATATAAGTAAACCTTAAGCTCTGCTTTTAAACTTCTTTCTTTCAGAAGCAAATTACTCGCTTCAGTCAATATTTGTTCTGCTGCCTCATACTGATCACTTTCATAAAGCATAATTCCATATTCTGTCATAGTTTCAAGTAGATTTGGTAGCATTTTCAAGCTAGTGAACTTATATATAGATTTTTCGAAAAAGGCTATTGACTCCTTCAATTCACCTGTTAGGAAGTGATATTTTGCATACACCATGTATGCATAACCAAAATCAAAATCATCACTATTCTCAATAGCTGTATTGATTGCTTTTTTAATAAACATCCCAGCTTCCTTTACCCCACCTTCATTTATATAGCACTCTGCTAAATAACTATAGGCTTTGCTTAAGCTATAAGATACCTCTTTGGAAATACTCAAATCAACAACCTCTTCGAAATACTCAATCGCTATATTGTATTGTTCAAGCTCTTTGTATATGAATCCAATTCTTAGAAGAATGATTTCCTTTTCTTGATTACTAATTTTCAAGCAATTTAAATAGTATTCTAATGCACTTTCAAAATCGTTGACTTCTAATCTTAAATCTCCAAGCTGTTGCAATACTTTTGTATGTATATCTAAATAATGATTTTTATTACAAATGGTTAAACAGCTTTCAAAATATTCATTTGCATCAGAGAAATCCTTCGTTTTATACTTTAACATGCCAAAAAGAAGAGAGCATTTTGCAATGCCTTCTTCATAATTAGTATTCATAGATTTTTCATAAGCTTCTTCAGCTAAAATAGTTGCGTTCATTAAATCAGTTTCAAGTTTTGATTCAAGATATGCTTCTGCCTTTATGCACAAATCACTTATTTCTAACTTTATTTCATTAGGCATGTAACGATCCCCCGTACATGTAAAATTGACGACAATGATTCGGTATCGAGTTAATGTTCATCAATTATTATATCATTTTTCTACATATTATGAAAGCAATATTTTACCACTATCAATTCGTGATTACGAGTTCTGTATCCTTATCGAAAATATGAATTTTATTTAAATCTAGAGCTAAATGAATCGTGTCACCCGGTTTTGCTAAGGAACGCGGATCAACTTTTGCAGTAATCTCGCTGTCTTCCACTGACAAGTATAGAAACACCTCTGCACCTAATAATTCCGTTACATTCACTTTTGTTTCAATTACACTTCCTTTAGAAGCTTCAATAAATATTTCTGTATCGTGAATGTCTTCTGGACGAATGCCCATCACGACTTCTTTATTTATATATTCTCCATTAATCAACGTTTGTGCTTTACCTTCTGGTAATATAATTGATTGAGCTCCAAAAACAAGAGCGATACCTTCAGAAGTTTTTTCCACCTTAGTATTGATAAAATTCATTTGTGGTGATCCAATAAAACCTGCCACGAATTTATTGATTGGTTTTGAATATAAGTTAAGGGGTGTATCGACCTGTTGAATTACTCCATCCTTCATAACAACAATTCTCGTACCTAAAGTCATAGCTTCTGTTTGATCATGTGTTACATAAATGAAAGTGGTTTGAAGTCTGTGGTGTAATTTAGCAAGCTCAATTCTCATTTGAACCCTAAGCTTCGCATCTAGGTTAGAAAGTGGCTCGTCAAATAAAAACACCTTAGGATTTCGAACAATTGCTCGACCAATCGCAACACGTTGTCTTTGACCACCTGATAATTCTTTAGGCTTGCGATCTAATAAACTTTCTATACTTAAAATTTTTGCTACATCATCTACTTGCTTTTTAATTTCTGCCTTTGGTACCTTTCTTAACTTTAAACTAAAGGCCATGTTATCAAACACAGACATATGAGGATACAATGCATAATTTTGGAAAACCATTGCGATGTCTCTATCCTTTGGTTCAATATCGTTTACCATTCTTTCATCAATATATAATTCGCCCTCGGAAATATCTTCAAGTCCAGCTATCATACGTAAGGTAGTTGATTTTCCACAGCCTGATGGTCCAACGAAAATAATAAATTCCTTATCTAATATTTCAAGGTTAAAACCTTCTACTGCTGAAAATCCATTTGGATATCTTTTACAAATGTTTTGCAATGATAAATTTGCCATAATAAAGCCCCCTTTGTAGCTTAAAGAATAATGAGTTTTTCAAAAACACGAAGTAATAAATCAGTAGATTCAACTACTTGGTCTGCTAAGTAAAGTACATCTTTATCTCCGACACCAACAGCATACATGTACCCATCTTTTGCAGCTTGGATGCCGGACGTTGCATCTTCAACTACGATACATCGTTCTGGTTCAATATCAAAATGCATTGCTGCCTTTAGGAAAAGATCAGGTGCAGGCTTACCTAACTTAACTGAATCCGGATTCACAATGTAGTCAAACCACTGAGTAACACCAAGTTTATCAACGATTGTTGGTGCATTTCTTGAAGCACTGCCTAGAGCTATATGAACCCCATTTTCCTTAAGCCATGTTAGTAGATCAATAATACCAGGTAATATATCTTCTGGTGTCATTTGATTAATTAAGCCTAAATAATATTCATTTTTTTCATCTGCTAAGGCATTTTTCGCCTCATTGTTATATACGTTATTTAAATTTTGTGTTGCAAGAATTCTTTCTAAGGAATCAATTCTTCCAACACCTTTCAGTTGTTCATTAAACTCTCTATCAATATCTATACCAATCTTATTGGCTAACTGCTTCCATGCTAGGTAGTGATACTCTGCAGTATCTGTAACCACACCGTCTAAATCAAATATTACAAGCTTATACACTTTAATTATCTCCTCTTACTGTATGAGTCAGTTGCTTAAGCTGAAGGGTTAATTCCTTTTCAATGAAATAACCTTGTTCGTAAATTTTCACTTCTAAAGGTTTGCCTTCAATGCAAATATGAATATGCTCCATGTTTACCTCAATATGAATTACGCGGCCTAGATATTTGATGTTAAACTGATAACCTTCCCATTCATCTGAAAGTATTGGATTGAAGCTAATACCTTCTTCTTTTATTCTTAACCCCGCAAAACCATATACAATGCCCATAAAGCTACCACCCATATTTGCCATATGCAAACCGTCTTTTGTATTATTATGGGTGTTATCAAGGTCAAGTCTCGCTGTTTCCATAAAATATTGATAAGCTTCTTTTTCATATCCTAATTTACACGCCACCATACTACTTACACAATAAGACAATGATGAATCATGGGTAGTAATCTTCTCATAATAATCATAACTATTTTTAATAGTACTTTCTTTAGTATAATCCTCTAGCATTAGATGGGCAAGTATTGTATCTGCTTGTTTTAATACTTGATGACGATAAATTGTTAGTGGATGAAAATTCATAAGCAATGGATATTGTTCTTTTTTTGTTCCACTGAAGTCCCAAACCTTCTTATTTAAAAAAGAGTCGTCTTGGGGATTGATGTCTAATTGTTCATCGTATGGTAAATACATGATATCAGAAATTTCCTTAAATCTTTGAATTTCTAAGACCGCTACATCTAACTTCGTTAACAAATCTGTTGTTGCTACCTCACCAAAGCAATCCATTAATTCTATGTAGATTTTATTTGCCCAATATAAGTTATACTTAGCAATCGTATTTGTGTAATAATTGTTGTTTACAATTGCAGTATACTCATCCGGTCCAGTTACACTATCAATGTAAAAATGTTCACCTTTTTGATGACCCATATCCACCCACAGTCTAGCAGTCTCAAATAAAACCTCGGCACCAAAGTCACGCATAAATTGTATATCGTTTGTAGCTAGATAATAGCTAATAAATGCATAAGCTATGTCACCACTAATATGGTATTGAGCAGTTCCTGCTGGAAAATACCCAGAGCATTCAGTACCACTAATTGTACGCCAAGGAAACAAAGCGCCTCTCTTATGCCCCATAATCATTGCTCTTTCTTTTGCTTGCTCTAAGATGTTATAACGATACATTAATAGATTTTTTGCTATTTCTGGATTTGTTAGAAGAAATACTGGGAAAATCAAAATTTCTGTATCCCAAAAGTAATGTCCTTCATAGCCTTCTCCAGTTAATCCCTTTGCAGAAATATTGCTGTATTTATCTTTGCCTACTGATTGAAGAAGTTGAAAAATATTAAACTGCAAACCTTCTTGAATGCTTTTTTCACCTTTTACATCAATATAGGTTGACTTCCAAAAATCCGCTAAATATTTCGTCTGTTCTTCTATCCAATACTCAAAACTAAATTCTTTAACCTTTGTTAATAGTTCGTTACTTTCTTCTAGTGGGTTTTGATGTCTTAAAGAGTCTGTATAAATTGTATACTTTGTAAAACTTGTTTTTTCATTTAATTTGAACTTATGAACTTCTTCAACTTGCTTTGAGTTTGTAAATTTTACAATTTGACAATCTTCCTTACCTCTAGATCCAATTAAAGTACTTACACAACTGCAGGATAACCCCGAGTGGCTTGTTTTAACTTGGATTGATAAATGATCCTCGATTGATGTACTAACAATGTTTAAAAGCTTCGAATGTCCACTAGCCACTCTTGGATCATCTTTATCCGTGTAATTATACACATCTCCATTTAGATTTGATTTAATCATTACTTCTCCAAGATAGGAAATAGGTTCAATTTCTAAATGGATAACGAATAATTCTAATTGTTTAAATGATACCATCCTTTTGTAGCTAATCTTAAGTGCTTCATTTTTTTGATTGAAATAAGTAAAACTTCTAGTAACATATCCCTTTTTCATATCTAGTGTACGCGTATAATTTGTTATCTTACCTGTTAATGGTGAAACAATTTCTCCATCTTCAAGCTCAATAATCAAACCTTGACTATCAATAATATTTAGTAGCTTTTGCATCGTATCTGGAAATCCATATGCCTTTTCGGCATAAGTGATGTCCACAACATCATGAAAAGCATTTATATATGTTCCACGTATTGTCGGTAATTCATCTAGGTAGCCTTCTTCAAAATTACCTCTAACGCCAAGGTAACCATTTCCAATTGCAAAAATGCTTTCATTGATGATTAATTCATCCTTCAATATTTCGTTTTCTTTAATGTCGTGTTTCATTTAATCACCTACTATTCTTTTAATGCTCCAGAAGTTAAGCCTGAAATAATTTGTCTTTGGAATAGCAATACAATAATTAAGGTTGGAATCGTAACAACTACAGAAGCTGCTGTAACCTGACCCCAGAAAATTTCAAATTGTCCTCTTAAAAATGATATTGCAACGGGTGCTGTATGATAAGATAGGTCTGTATTTAAGGTTAAGGACAGAACATACTCATTCCATACACCAATAAAGGTAATAATTGCTGATGTGAATATACCAGGTAATGCCAACGGTGCAACAATTTTTAATAAAGTCTGAACTGGTGTGGCACCATCAATTTTGGCAGATTCCTCTAAGGTATAAGGGATCTTTTTAAAATGTGTTACTAAAATATAGATGGCAACCGGTAACGAAATCATCGAATATGGAAAGATAATATTATAAGAATTCGTCCATCCTAATGCATTAAACATGTTATAAATTGGTCCCACTACAATCATCTGTGGAAACATCGATACCGCGAGCACTAGAGTTAAAATAAAATTCTTACCCCTAAATTGAAGTCTTGCAAGTGCATAAGCAGCAAAGATTGAGATAACAGTTACATAAATCGTTGTAAGAGATGCTACAATAAAACTATTTCTTATCCCTCTGAGCACATTATTATTAACCAAGGCTCTGTAATGATCTAGTGTAGGATTCTCTGCGATTAGTTTAAGCGCACTTTTTCCCCATATTTCATTTTCTGGTTTAAAGGAAGTAATCAACACCCAGATAAATGGAAATACAATGATGATGAGATAAAAAATAATGAAGATGCTAAATGCTCTTGTTAAGTTTTTATTTGTCATTAATTTTTTCATATAGTCATCCCCCTATTCTCTTGATGAAATATCTACATTTAGCACTTTAATGTAGAAATAACAAATAACAGCTACACATAGGGCAATGATAATGGTTAATGCTGAACCATACCCAAATTTTGTCTGAGCAAACATTGCTTTATAGGCATATATGGAAATGGTTTCTGTTTTACCACCTGGTCCACCGCCTGTAAGTACATAAATTAAGTCAAAGACTCTAAAGGCATCCAAGGTTCTAAAAAGCAATGCAACTAGAATTGACGGTTTTAACATCGGAAGTGTAATTCTAAAAAATTGTTGTAGTTTGTGAGCTCCATCTACTGAAGAAGCTTCGTATACCGAGTTTGGTATTGTTTGTAATCCAGCAAGAAGTAATAACGCCATATACGGTGTTGTTTTCCATACATCTGCAATAATAACTGCTCCCATTGCTGCCGTACTAGTAAGTAATAAGTCTGTTGGCTGTGATATAAGACCAATTTTAGAGAAAATCATAGCAACGACACCACTTGTTCCATTGTATAAGTACAACCATATTAGAGCAGAAACAACTGTTGGAATCGCCCATGGAATTAAGGAAAGACTTCTTATCAGCCCTCTTCCAAACATTGCCTTATTCATTATTAAGGCTAATAAAATACCGCAAACCAGTTCAATACTGATTGAAAAAAACGTAAAAATCAGAGTGTTCAATAACGCAGTTCCAACTCTTGCATCGGTAAATGCTTGCTTATAATTATCAAGTCCAATGAAGTTAGGCTTGATCACTGAGGATGCGTATCCTTCTGTTACAGCTAAAACATCATCTTTTATTGTAAAGCCCTCATCATTAAGTGTGTAAATTTCGTTGATTGCTTTTATTACAGTTTGAGCGAATGCCTCAAATTCAATATTTTCAGCATCAGATAGCTTAACAACTTTTTCTTCACCGTATTTATTTAGAACTTTTTCTTCATATGAGTTAATATCTTGAAGTAGTACGTCTATCTTTTCTTTAGATTCCGTTAAGGTCGCTGTTGATTTCTCGCTATCCAAATAAAAGTTTAAGTACTGGTTTGTTTCTTTAAAGAGCTCAAGATTATATTGATTGCTCATTGATAGCCTAGATTTTGTTTGATCATTCAATTGATAATCAAATAAAGAATATGTGACCGATTGAATTACTGGCCATAGCGAAAAAATGATAACAAAAAACATTGCAGGAAGTATTAAAAAATAAGCGATTTTATTATTTTGCTTCATAGTAATCTCTCCTAAAGATTAAGGTCGCATGCTTACATTGTAAGCATGCAAACCTTAAACATCCATTTACTATTGTAGTGCAGTTTCGATTTCTTTTACTGCATCTTCTAATGTTTTAGATCCTGATAAATAAGCATGTGCTGCTACTTGAATTTTATCTGATACTTCTTGGTAATTTGCTACAACTGGTCTAGCAATTGTTTTAGTTAAAGCTAATTTAAAGCCTTCATTTGATAATAACGTATTTGCAGCAATGATACCTTCATCGGCTAGTAGTGAATTCATACCTGGTAAGCTAGCATTTGTTGATGAATATATTCTTTGTCCGCCGTCACCTGCTAAGAATACAGCAAAATCCTTTGCTCCTTGAAGATTATCAGAGTTTTTATTTAGACCGATTAACCATCCACCAACTGTTCCTCCATTTGGAAGTGGAGCAAGGCCAACTTCTTCAACTACGATTGGAGTATCATCAGCTACTGCCATACCGTACATATAAGGCCAGTTTCTAGCAAATACAGCTTCTTTATTTGTAAATGATGCATGAGTTTCACCTTCTGTATATACTAAAATATCTTCTGGCATTGCACTTGACTCAGTAAAGGCTTTCATTGTTTCTAAGCCACCTTTTACATCAGTCCAGTTCTTTGAGAATTCATTTAAATTACAAATTAAACCTTCATATTGCTTAGATTGGTATACAAAACCGTATTTAGTTCCACCTTGACCAACATATTTTTCTGACATTGCCAATAAATCTTCCCAAGTATATGTACCTGCTTCTAGTTTAGCTGCATCTTCAGGTGATACAACATCTTTTCTATAATATAAGAAACCTAAATCTGGGAAAAATGGTAATGCATAATTTTTACCTTGATATTTTCCTGATGCCATGGAACCCGCATTAAAATCACTAGCCTTCCAGCCTTGATCCATAAGTAGTGTATCTACTGGTTCAAGATAGCCCGCAGCTGCAAATTCGCCAGCCCATACAACATCCATTGCTAGAACATCATATTCCCCTGAACTAGCTGATAAAGAATTCAACAATTGATCATGCATTTGAGCTGAGTCATTTGTCATGTTAGCAAATTCTACGTCATATTGAGGATATTCAACTTCAAAAGCTTCAATAACCTTTTGAATACCACCAACAGGGTCAGCTTGGAAGCCGATTGTAATTGTTGTTTTTGCTACATCTGTAGTTTGAGTGTCTGCAGGTACGTCTTTAACTGCATCATCTTTTTTTGCTCCACATCCCACTACGCTAAACACTAGGATTGAAAGCATTAAAATAGATATTATTTTTTTCATTTTCTTCCCTCCAAAATTGATAAAATATTTAATTGCTACATCTTGCATTATAGACTCATTATCCTTTATAATATATCATATATATTATATTTGTATCAAATATATTATATAATTATTTGTGTTAAGGAAAAGGTGATCAGATGAATGAACTTACTCTTTCAATAAGTGAAAAAATGAATCTATTCTATCAATTTACTCAAGTACCCATCCACTTATTTTCAGATGATGAACATATTTTTTCATATACTCAACCCAGTGTGGATTTCCAAAAACACTTTAATTGGTTTTATGAAATAGTACACGATTCCTTAAAAAATCAAGTTCTTGAAAATCTTTTATATTTATCAAATGACTTGGAAGAAGCTTTTCTGATTACAATTTTACAAATACATGATAAAAACCATTATATCTTATGTGGTCCCTATGTATTGGCACAATCTCATGAAGAATTTATAAACAAGCTTATACTTAAAAGAAAGGTATCTTTGGAAGATAAAGACGAACTCATTCATTATTTTTCTTTTACTAGTTTAGTTGACGAAAAAAGAAATATTTATTACAGACAACTCTTTTGCGAATTATTTGTGAACTTAAGTTCAAATTCATCTGGAAAAGAAAATTCTCTTTCTGAAAAGTTTTATTTACATAGAATTGAAAACAAAGAAAAATGGTATTCACATCCTCCCTACTTCATTGAGCAAAGCCTATTGGTTAAAATAAAAGAAGGTAATGTTGAAGAATCCGAAAAAATTGTACAAAGTCTAAATACTTACCATGATGCAACCTTATCTACCAATTCAATTCGCTCCTTCAAAAATTCTTTAATATGCCGCTGTACCTTATACACTCGAGCAGTAATTGAAGGAGGCGTAGATTCTGAATCTGCCTTTACTTTGTCTGATACCTATATTAATGAAATTGAACATCGTAGCGATATACAAGACTTGTACCATTTGGACATAAAAATGATAAGAGAATTTGTGAAGCTGATTAACACAAAAATCAATAGAATGTATTCGCCTTTGGTACAATCCACAATAAAAATTATATCGACTTCTTTAAATGATAAAATTAGTGTAAAGGAAATTGCGGAACAAATACCTGCCAATGCAAACTATCTTTCTCAAGTATTTAAGAAGGAAGTAGGTACGGCTCTTAGTGTCTATATTAATCAAATTAAGATAGAAGAAGCGAAATACTTTCTTTCTTTCACAAATAGTTCCCTAGCAGATATTTCCAGCTTTTTTCATTTTGCTTCTCAAAGTCACTTTGCTAGTGTCTTTAAAAAGCACGCAAAAATGACTCCTCTAGAATATAGAAAGAACTATAAGAATTCAAGAAATACTTTACAATAAAAATGTTCATAATGTAGGGTCTTTACTTTTACTCCCCAGCTATGGTAAACTACTGTTTAGCATTATAAGGAGTCAATATTATGAAAACAAAAAAGCACTTATTTGGTTTAAACATTTTATTGTTTATTCTAATCATAGCCTTGAACAACCACATGCAAGTTAACGCACAACAAACCAAAAAGATAGACCAATCACCGCCAGATATAACAGCTGAATCTGCAATTTTAATTGATGCAACTACTGGTCAAATTCTATATAGTAAAAATGAAAACTCTCAACAATATCCCGCTAGCATTACTAAACTTATGACTGCTCTACTTGCTATAGAAGCGCTAGACCCAAAGGATACAATAACCTTTTCCAAAAATGCTGTATTTAGCATTGAGTATGGAAGTAGCCATATAGGAATGCAAGAAGATGAAGTTATCACTGTAGATCAGGCTATGCATGGTCTTTTATTAATGTCTGCAAATGAAATCGCAAATGGTTTAGCTGAAAAAACAAGTGGTTCTATTGAAGAATTTTCGAAGGATATGAATAAACGTTTAGAAGAAATTGGCGCATTAAATACTCATTTTGTGAATCCACATGGTCTACATAATGAAGATCACTATACAACTGCTTATGATATGGCTCTAATTACTCGGGAAACGATAAAAAACGAATACTTTTTAAATATAATGAAGGATATAACCTATCAAATTCCTTTAACGAATAAATCGACAGAAATTAGATACCTTGCTCAACAGCATAAAATGATGAATGAAAAAAGAGATGCCTCAATCTATCGAGAGGACGTTATCGCTGGCAAAACCGGGTTTACTAACGAAGCACAACATACGCTTGTAACTGTTGCACAACAAGATGATAGAACCCTTATTGTAGTTTTATTAAAGTCAGAAGCTAAGGACATTTACACGAATACTTCTAAGCTTTTAGATTATGGTTTTGAAAACTATAAAACAGTAAATTTAACTTCAAAAGATTACAAAGAAACGTTTATAATCATTAAAGATAATTTGCAAATTGGAGAGGCTATTGTTACATTAAAAAAACCTTTAAAAGTTTACATCGAAAATTTTCAAGATGAAAGTTCTATCGAATTCAAATCAGAAACTACTCCTCTATCCTACGATATTGAAAAGGGAGATAAGGTTGGTACTGTATCAATTTACAAGGATGGCGAGTTCATTGCTCAAGTTGATGCTGTGGTCCATGATGTAAATATTTCCATACCACTAAAAGCAGTGAAATCTATTGTTACAATTTCTATACCTATACTAATTATTGTGTTTTTGATTACCCTTTTCTTCTTTTACAGCCTTCGTCCAAAAAAACATTATAGTAAATATAAGAATAAGAGATAAAGGGGGATAAAGGGGACAGGCACTTTTATCTCATTTTTATTTCTTAATTGACTCCTGTACATTCATTTCAATACCTATTCACTTTGCCACAAATGGTTTAAACGGAACTTTTTCATATTATCCTTCGTCAAATTAACATGTAACCAAAAACATACCGACTTAAAGGAGCAAACACAATGAAAAAGATAATTATAGCTATTTTGGCATTGGGCCTTATATTATTTTCAGTAAGCTGTACAAATGAAAAACAGATTCCTGAACCTCTGATAGACGAACCTGTAATAGAGGAAAAAAATACTGATACAGTAGATCCAGCTGCTGGTATTATATTAGCAGGCGCCGATGAAGCTAAACAAATTGATATTTCTTCAATTAAATCTATCGAGCTTTTTGATCTTGACAATACTCTAGTAGAAAAAACATTTACAGAGACTGAGGTGGCTACCCTAGGTAATGCTTATAATGAAAGCATGATTGACGATATTTCTTACATCGAAATGCTAGCTGGCTACAGTATGATCATTACCCTCGATACTGATCAAACAATTCATATAACGAGCTACGGAAATGAGAATAATATTGTGGCGACTACTAATGGCACAACTTATCACTTGATATGCCCAGAGATTGGCAAATTATTATTAAGCGGAAGCCCTCAATAAAACACCTCTTATCGTTGCATTACTAGAATCCCTGTATATTTCTCTTCAGGGGTTCTTTATTAATTCAAAGTTTTTTTACTCTAGATGATGCTTTAACATTTTAATCGGTCAGGTTTTCACAGTAGTCTTCGTAAGAGAAAAGTGCCTGTCCCCTTTCTCTTCCCCTTTCTCTTCTCGATAACTTTTACTCGTTAAATATCAGTTGTCAAATAGTTGCAAATACTGTAGAATTAAATATTATAGTGTATTTATATTGGAGTGAAATGAATGCTAAATTGCCTTTTTGCTACTCTATAAATACTAATATTGTGAATCGGGTTTTTTTAGGGTTTTGATTAATTTGTGAGGTAGTTTGATCACAACATAGGAGGTATTTTTATGAAATCGGACCTTTTTATTGCTATAGCTCACAGTATAGAATTAAACTCATTTGACGCAGTTACGGAACTCATTGAAAATTGCGAACTTCAACTTGATTATCGCCACCCTACGGCAGGAATTCTCTATGCAAGTATTGACACTGATCATCAGTTGGTACTTGATAAGATTTATGAAAAGTGGTCAGATTTACAGCTGATTGGTTGCACAACAGACGGAGAATTTTCTTCAGAATGTGAATATGTCGAGGATTCACTCGTTTTGACATTATTTGCCTCAAATGAAATAAAATTTGTTTCAGGTTATATCAATAATACTTCATTAGATATGAAGAATGAATGTAGCGAAGTATTATCTGAGGCCTTGAACAAATTAAAACAACCACCTAAACTATGTATATTGTTTTCTGATGTGCTTAAAACCAATGGTGAAACAGTTATGGAACAGCTCAATATAGTTACTAATGGTAGTCTTCCAATTGTTGGTGGCATATCTGCAGACAGTTGGCGATTTGTTGATGCAAAACAATTTTACAACAACATATCATCATCAAACATATCTCCATTTCTGCTTTTAGCTGGAGAATTCGATTTTTCTTTGGGAATGGATTGTGGCTGGGAACCCATAGGTGAGACGGGAACTATTACAAAATCAGAAGGTAATATTCTTTATGAAATCAATCACAAGCCTGCACTTGAATTTTACAGAAGCATTCTTGGTGAATATACCAAACCTACACTAGAACTACCAATAGCCGTATATGATGATCATGGTGATTTTTGTTTTATGCGCACGACCTTCGAAAATTATGATATTAATAATGGATCTGTTACCTATTTAGGTAATGTTCCCCTTAATTATAAAGTTCGTATTACTATGGTAAATCGCGAGTCGATTTTAGCAGGTACTAAAAGTTCAATCAACCTATCCATTAATACATTTCCATCAAATGCTTTGCCAGTTATAGTATTATGTTTCTCTTGTTCAGCTCGAAGGGTTTTACTTGGTACGCGTACCATTGAGGAGTATCAGCTTGTTCGTAATAATCTTGATGAAAAAGTAAAATTTGTTGGCTTTTATACCTATGGCGAATTTTGTCCAAATTTAAATGAATTAACAAATAAATTCCACAACGAAACCTTTGTGGTTGTATCAATAGGATAATCTAACGGAGGTTCAGCATGGAAAATCATAATATAGATGCTTTGAACAAACAAATATCAATCTTAAAAAAAAGATTAGAACGCTCTGAACAAAGTCGAAAACTTACAGAACAGGCTATGGATCATTATGACTTGGTTTATCGTTCATCTATCCAAAAACTAGATGCACAGAAGAACTTACTAGATATTAAAAATAGCGAATTAGACTTAGTGAGATTAGAGTTGATTGTCAAAAATAAAGAATTAATAGAAGCATCAACTATCGATGGATTAACACGAATATATAACAGGAAAAAAATTTGTGAGCTCTTGGATGAAGCATACCTTATGGCACAGCGTGATGGGATAATACTATCAGTGATAATAATTGATATTGACCATTTCAAATTGGTAAATGATACATTTGGACATCAAGTTGGGGACCAAGTATTATTCGAACTTGCTCAACTGATAAAAGATAGCCTCCATGTTAAAGAGCATATAGGACGATGGGGAGGCGAAGAATTTTTAATGGTTTTACCAAATGCATGTGTAGAAATGGGATATGTACTTGCTGAGAGGATAAGGTTAAGAATATCTCGATATAACTTTCCAATCGCAAAGCATCTCACTTGTAGCTTTGGGATTACTGAATATAAAAAAGATGACAGAATTGAACAACTCATTAAACGAGCGGATATAGCTCTTTATCAGGCTAAAGAATACCGAAATCACTGTTGTGTATTTAAATAGAATGACCAGATTAATGTCTCTGAACTAACCGTAATGCCCTATATGTTATACGCTATCATATAGGGACATTTTTTTATTTTCAAAAGCATGAGAAATAAGTGACTGTCCCGTTTCTCTTTGTTTATTCATCACCTAATATTTGAGCATTATAAAAGAGCCCGTATTAGTGACTCCGGTATCATTTATTTCTTATTCTACAACATATTTATATTTCTAGAGTACTATAACTCCAAACCATTCAATAATTCCTTCAACTTTTTCATTTCCTCAACACTCAAAGTTACTCCCTTACCCATCTTGTCACCTTCTGGTGACCATTCACGAATATCATACTTTGACTCACGTTCATTCCAACTTATTAACCGTAATTCTTTGGTCCATCCTTTTGATGATTCAGATAAGATGCCGAGTTTTTCTTTAATTTCAAACTTAATTTCAGCCATTCATATACCTCCTTGACCATATCATGTGTGTTTATTAGATCAAATTTGAGAGAAAGGTGCCTGTCCCTTTCTCTCCCTTTCTCTCTATTGACGATTAGTACGATCTATGGCAATTGTTCCTGTACGTACAATCTCACGAATTCCAAATGGTCTTAAAAGATCCTCCATGGCTTGAATTTTATCTTCACCTCCACTGATCTCAATTGTCATTGTTCGAATCCCTACATCAACGATCTCAGCTCTGAATATTTCAGCTAGGGTAAGGATGTCCTGCCTCTTAGCCTCAGGAGCTTCAACCATGATCAAAGCCAATTCTCTAAGTACCGATAAGCCTTCTGTAATTTTCTTAACTTTGATTAAGTTTGTGATTTCATTCATTTTAGAAATGACATGATCTAGCGAATCTTCTTCGCCCTCTGTAACGATCGTAATTCTGCTTACTTGACTGTTTTCCGTAGTCCCAACCGCAAGACTATCAATGTTTAATCCAGTTTCGCCAAAAATTGCTGCAACCCTAGATAGTACACCTGCTTGATTTTCAACCCAAATAGAAAAAATTTGTTTTTTCATTCTATGTTCACCTCGTAATTTTTTTAAGGTTCTATCTTAAGGCAAGAGCCAAAATGATAGAATAGTATTTGGTTATGCTGTCATCCGCCCTTGAAGTAACCACAATGGGGACTTTAGCACCTGCCAGTATCGAGCAGGATTTTGATTTATAAAGGAATGCCAATGATTTGATTAAAATATTTCCCGCCTCGATATTAGGGACAATTAAAATATCTGCATCTCCGGCTACCTCACTTTCAATATGCTTATGCAGTGCTGCATCCAAATTGATTGCATTATCCATCGCCAAAGGACCATCTACCCTACAATTTACAATCTGCCCTCTTTGGGCCATCTTGGAAAGAGCAGCGGCATGAATGGTACTTTCGATAGAAGGGTTAACCACTTCAACCGCCGACAAGACTGCTACCTTGGGTCTATCTATATCTAGTTTAAGTCCAATATTTACAGCGTTTTGTATAATTTCAGCCTTTTGCTTGAGATCTGGGTAGATGTTTATGCCAGCATCAGTCACCATCAAAAGTTTTCCATAGGTCTCCACCTCGAATACAGATACGTGGCTGATTACGCCACCCGTTCTTAAGCCATTTTCCTTTGAGAGAACAGCTTTAAGAAGTTCAGAAGTATGTAAATACCCCTTCATCAAAATATCAGCTTCATTGTTATTGATCATATCAACAGCCAATCTTGCGCTTTTCGCATCATCTATTTCTTTCACAATATTCATTTTCGAAATATCCAATCCTATTTCTTCGGCAATTCTGAAAATTTTCTCTTTATCTCCAATCAATATGGGTTCAACATAACCCTTATCGTAGACTTCTTTGATGGAAGAAAGGACGTTATCATCGTGGGCAGCGGCAATTACCACTCTTCCCTTGGGTTTACCGACGATCAGGGTTTCAAGCATATCAAGTTTTCGTATCATTTTATCAATCCCTCCAATCACATTCGTCATGTGATATATTATTCGTACAACTTAACAGCTTCTTCGCCATTTAAAACTCTTAGCCCGCCTTGAGTCAACGCGAGTAATTCATCCTCTCCTGGATATACGAACACAGGAGCAATAAAAGAAACCCTTTCTTTAATCGCGTTGATAATGGATTCATTATATGCAATACCACCTGTTAATAAGATGGCTTCGACTTTGCCTGAAAATACTGTTGCACATTTTCCAATCTCCTGTGCAATTCCATATGCCATAGCATTTTGGATTAATTGTGCTTTTTGATCTCCTTCTGCTGCTGCTTTGCATATTTCCCCTGTGTTGTTAGTTTGAAAGTATGCGACATATCCTCCTTGTCCAGTTAATAACTTGTTCATTTTATCCAGCGTGTAGGTACCACTAAAACACATTTGCATTATATCTCGTACTGGAAGTTTTCCTGAACGTTCAGGTGAGAAGGGTCCCTCACCATCAAGACCATTATTGACTTCTACAACTTTACCTTGTTTATGTGCGCCAACCGTTATGCCCCCACCCATGTGAGCCACAATTAAATTTAGATTGCAGTATTCTTTATTTGAATCCTTAGCATATTTTCTACCGATTGCCTTTTGGTTTAACGCATGAAAAATGCTCCTTCTTCTGATTACAGGAATCCCTGTTATTTTAGCTACCTCATCTAATTCGTCTACACTTACAGGGTCCACGATATAAGCTGGGATGTTTAATGGTTTGGCTATCTCATGTGCAATAATCCCGCCAAGATTTGAAGCATGCTGTCCCTGAACTCCGACTTTAAGATCTTGTAACATTGTATCGTTGACTTGATAGGTTCCGCTCTCAACAGGTTTTAATAATCCACCTCTACCTACTACTGCATCCAATGAATGGATGTCGTAATTCTTCTGTCGTAGAGCATCTAAGACAACCTCTCGTCTAAATTCAAGTTGATCATAGATGCACGCATAAACTCCAATTTCTGTAGAGGAATGTCTCAATGTTTCTTCCAAAATCAGTTCTTCATCTCTATAAACCCCGATTTTGGTGGATGTGGAGCCAGGATTGATCGTCAATATATGATGAGACATGTCATCACCTCCTAGGGTTTGTGTTTTTCAATAAGCTACTTTGTCAAAGCTTTTTCAATCATTTTACTCACTTCATCCATTGTACTATTTTATTTTCATTTTCTCAATACAATAAATGGAAAAACCATAGAATGTATTTGATATTAGTTTAATTTTAAATGATCCCTTTAGACTCATAAATCAACTTTATATGAGGTAAAATTAAAGACAAAGGCTTTTAACAAGCAAACATATAAAAATAAGAAAGGGGGTAAAAGCTCATCCCTTCTACGCTTCATTGGCTATTCATTTACTATTACCGATACTGCCTTTTTTCTGTTGTTACCAACAAATGAACAAAATAATATCCACGCACCTTTCAGCCGTGAATATTATTTTGAATCATCTAATTATAATCTATCTGTTCATCACTTTTATCTATTCTTTTCAATACTTTATATTCAACCTCATACACCCATGCTTCTATAAAAAGAGTTCATAGCTTTTATTGCAATTTTTGTTGGGAATCCAATGGAAACCTTCACTAAAGCATTCTATATAATAATTGATGTTAACATTGTTTATAAATTAAAGAGCTATAAAACCATAAGTTTGTTAAAAAATTATAAGGTGGTAACTCATCAATATTAACTGAATTGTTACCACTTTATATTTGTACTCCCTTACTATACCGCATAAAAATGTATTACTGTAGATCCTCAATTGCCTGTTGTGATTGCTTATAGGATATTTGCAGTTGTTGTTCTGGTGTGGCATAAGGTGAAATCCAATCTTTCTTAACGGATAAATTGATGAGTGCCTCATGTGCCATGACATTTTGTGTGGTATATTCGCTAAAAAGCCTTCTAACTTCGGGTGTTGTAGATGTTAAAGTTGCGTTCAAGTATGCATTTGCAGATGCAGCAGCAGCAGCTAAGCCATTGACAGCAATGGTCTCATCAGCAGATTGATCTGTTACGTTTCCAAATAATGAACCTAAAACATTACTCATAAGTTGAACCTCCTTCATCTTCTTGATGAATAACATTATTTTCAATAATAAACTGCTGAAGTCCTTTAATCCTCATTTCTCCAGCTGTAATACCCGATTTTGCTTGAGCTTTCAGCTGTTCATCAGTAATAACATTGACACCAGCTTTAGCCATTGCTAACCCTGTCGTCTCCATTAGTATTAAATTGCTGATTGATAAAATTTCACTTGACGGTAATTTTTTCATGAATATTCCTCCTTTTATTTCAAAACTTAGTTTTTCCGTGTATAGGCATTAATATTCAATTTATCTTATTAATCAATTAATTATGGATTTTTGTGTAGTGTTACTTATCAGAATAACATTTAACTAATTACTGTGCTTTACATTACAAACCAAGTCAACAAAAATACGACCCCTTCTTCACTTTATAATGAGTCCATAAAGTTCCAAATGAGTCGCTTTCTATTAATCATACACCTATTTACTTGTAATATACCCTTCAGCTACCAACAGCTCTGCAATCAAAACGGCACCACCAGCAGCACCTCTTAACGTATTATGAGACAAACCAACAAACTTATAATCATAAATATGATCTTTTCTCAAGCGTCCAACTGAAATACCCATTCCATTCTCATAATCACGATCTAACTTCGTCTGAGGACGGTTATCTTCTGCCATGTATTTGATAAATTGTTTTGGCGCAGTTGGTAAATTGAGTTCTTGAGGTCGACCAACAAATCCATTCATTAAATCAATCAACTCTTCAATATTCGTTTCCTTTTCAAACTTAATCGAAACCGCTGCCATATGTCCATCCGCTGAAGGTACTCTAATACATTGAGCAGAAATGACTGGTGCAACTGCATCAACAATGATATCGCCATCAACATGCCCCCATACTTTAAGTGGTTCTTGCTCGCTCTTTTGTTCTTCTCCACCGATATAAGGAATTACATTATCAACCATTTCTGGCCAAGTATCAAAGGTTTTACCTGCTCCAGATATCGCTTGATATGTGCAAATAACAGCTTCCTTTAATCCAAGCTTCTTCCAAGCATTCAGAACTGGAACATAGCTTTGTATTGAACAATTAGGTTTAACAGCAATAAAGCCTCTGTTTGTTCCTAATCTTTTTCTCTGAGCTTCAATTATTTTAATATGTTCGTTATTTACCTCTGGAATAACCATTGGTACATCTTTCGTTCCTCTATGAGCTGAATTGTTTGATACAACTGGAATCTCAGCTTTAGCATAAGCTTCTTCAAGTTCTTTGGTTGCTTGTTTATCCATATCAATTGCACAAAATACAAAGTCAACTTCAGCTGCAATATCATTGATAGCTATAGCGTCTTGTACCATCATATTTCCAATAAATTTTGGAATCTCAATATTTTGAGCCCATCTATCCCCTACTGCTTCATAATAAGTTTTTCCAGCTGATCTTGGGCTAGCTGCTAAGCAAACAACATCAAACCATGGATGATTATAGAGTAATGTAATGAATTTCTGACCTACCATACCTGTTGCTCCAATAATACCAACCCTTAATTTTTTGTCCATTTCTTTTTCCTCAATTCTTATAATTTTATTATTTATTGTTCAAATGTTTTCTCTAGAAAGACATTTGTTTTCTATTGGCGTATTTTATCATGTTTGAAAACAAAAATCAAGCACTTTATTTATTTTTTTATTCTTATTCAGATTATATCATATCATGATTGATTAATTAATCCTCTTATTTTACCATATCATTGCTCACACTTCTAGCTTAAATAACCAACTACAGGCTCAAAGGCATTATATTTTCATACCCTTCTTCAATCATATACCCTTGTATAATGTCAATAAACAATGCACCGTATTTTTCGTATTTAACCTCTCCTACTCCATTAATTTTCAGCATTGCTGCTTTATAAGTAGGCAAAAATTGGCACATCTCTCGTAAGGATTTATCGGGGAAAACAGTATATGGTGGCAGTCCTGCTTCACTAGCCAATCTTCTTCTCAATTCTCTTAAGCGTTCAAACAATTTATCGGCAGGAGCAATTTCTCTAACCTTTAATTGATTATGAATTACCTGAACGTCTTTTTTAATGACTGCTCGTCCAAGATGAGTGACACATAAAATTGGATATTCGTCTGTGGATTGTATCAAATAACCATCAGCAATTAAACGACTAATAAAGTCTTTAATATCAGATAGGCTCCAAGTTTTCAGTAACCCATAAGTAGATAGTTGTTCAAAACGATTTTGTTTTACCTTTTTATTATTAGAACCCTTTAGTACCTCTGCTACTGTCGCAACGCCGAAGCGTTCCTTCATACGAAGCACACAGGAAATCACTTTCATTGCATCAATCGTTACATCTTCCTTAATGATCTCATCTGAACAGTTACTGCATTTTCCACAGTGATCAGGATACTCTTCTCCAAAATAATGAAGTATATGCTTTCTAAGGCAAGTAGTGATATGGCAGTAATGCGTCATCTGTTGTAGCTTTTCGTAACGATGGGACAAGTATGTAGAGTCTTTTTCCTCCAATTGATCAATAAGATACCGTCTCACTTGTACATCCTGAGGACTAAAAAGCAAAATACACTCTGACATTTCGCCATCACGACCTGCACGGCCTGCTTCTTGGTAATAAGCCTCAATATTTTCCGGCATATTGTAATGAATAATGTATCTAACATTAGATTTATCTATTCCCATGCCAAAAGCATTGGTAGCAACAATTATACTTGCTCTATCATATAGAAATTGTTCCTGTTGAGTTTTACGTTGATTCATTGTGAGACCTGCATGATATACGGCTGCTTTCACACCTTTTTTAATTAGAAGCTCATAGACATTTTCTGTCTCTTTGCGAGTTGAACAATAAATAATTCCAGACTCAGTTATATTCTTAGTAACATACTCTAAAACAAACTGCTTCTTGTTGACTCCCTTTAAGACATAATATTGAAGATTGTTACGGTCATAACCGTATAAAAAAAGCTTGGGATCTTTAAGCTTGATTTGAAGGATGATATCCTCTTTAACATGAGGTGTTGCTGTTGCTGTAAAAGCAGAGACGATGGGTTTGATTGGTATTTTACAAATGAATTCATGAATTGTTAAATATGCACTTCTAAAATCATGCCCCCATTGCGATACGCAATGTGCTTCATCAATTGCAATATGAGATATCTTACACCGATGTACAATGTCCATCATCAAAGGTGAATCCAACCGTTCAGGCGCTACATAAACCAGCTTATATTTCCCCTTAATGATATCTGTAACTCTCTTGTTTAATTCCGTAGCACTTACTGTGCTATTAATCAAGGTAGCTGGTATTCCCATATCAACCAAACTATCAACTTGATCCTTCATTAACGAAATAAGTGGTGATATTACCAAGGTGATTCCTTCAAAAATCAACCCAGGTATTTGATAGCAGATCGACTTACCACCACCTGTTGGCATAATCACCAAACAGTCCTTACCCTCTAGTATTGCACTAATTACATCTTCTTGACCTTCTCTAAAGCTTTCATAGCCATAGATTTTCTTTAATAATTCTCTAGCTTGTTTCATTTTCTCCCCTTCTTTAATTTTTCTTTATTTATGATCTTTTATTTCTTGGCTCTCAACTCTATTTCTTCCGTTCTTTTTAGCTTGATACATTGCTTCATCCGCTCGTTTAATAATAGAATCAGATGTATCTTCTTTTATATAAGTTGCAACACCAACGCTTACCGTAATTTGATGAACACCTTTAAATACGTTGTTTTGTACTGCAACTCTAATTCTTTCAGCAGTTTCATTCGCGTCATATAGATTTGTCTCTGGAAGAATTACGATAAACTCTTCGCCTCCAAATCTTACTAATATATCATATGTTCTAATACAGTTATGGACAACTAATGCTAATTCTTTGAGAATATGATCCCCCTTTTCGTGGCCATACTTATCATTTATACGTTTGAAGTTATCTATATCCAGCATAAGGATAGAAAAGCTACCTTTATCTCTATATGCTTTGTTAATTTCATTATTTATATATTCATTAAAATAATGTCTATTATAAGTTTTTGTTAATTGATCATGAACTGCAAAAACCTCTAGCTTATCTTTTATGTATATTTTTACATAGTAAATAATTAAAAAGACAATTAATAGATTTATAATAGAACCTAAAATGAAACTCTTATAATACTTAAGCTTAAGCTCTGATTCAAACTGGGCTTGCGTAACAACATTATTAGAAACATCCCATATTTTTTCACTCTTTAAATACAGGTCTTGTCTATATTCTTCATTTGGCTCAATTCTATATAATCGAATAATATCCTTAATATTTTCCCATTCACTGTGCATTGCGACAAATAATTTTTTAGAATTATTAGTTTGTATTATATCATCATTAAAGGCATATTCAGCAAAAATATTATCAACATTGGTAATCAAATCATCCTTTTCAATACCTATTATTTCATTTTTTATGATCCTTTGCATTGAACCTCTAATAATTCCTAGATGATTAATATCAGATGCATCATTTTTAAAGCTGTTTGCTATGTAAAACCTCGAAATCATGTCAATAATAGCTACTGTAGATATGAGTATCAATAACAAAAACAAATAATTTGATCTCTTATTCATGTCAAGAATGCCTCCGAAAAATCGTGTAATGTAATGAGTGTCTCAATAATCATTTTAGCATAATTTACACGCTTCAACAATAAAAATCGTTTACAACTTATTACTTCTCAAGCTCTTCTTCTGCAAACCATCCCCGCTTTAGTTGCTCCTTATAATGACTAATATCACCTATTGAATTGATTCGAATGTCATCATTCTCGTAGCTTAAAGTAGATAAGCTGGTTGGGAAAATATGAGAACCCTCCCATAGTCTTGAGATTTCTCCATTTGTTTCAATTGCATTCAATAAAGCTTTTATTACAACCGCATGAGCTACGATCAATATATTTTTATTCTTATAATGTACAAGCACATTATTTAAAAAGAATGTTACTCTCTCATTTAATTGAAGGAAACTTTCACCATCAATAGGTACATATTTCTCTGGTTCATTCCAAAAAGAATGATATTCGACTGGAAAATCTTTTTCTACTACTTCTGATATACAGCCTTCCCAGCAACCTAGGTTAATTTCCTTCAACTCATCAACTGTTATGACTTCAAGCTTCCTGTTTGCTATTAAAACTTCCGACGTTTGTATCGCTCTTCCGAGTGGACTTGAAAGTACAACATCAATCTGTTCATCTTTCAATTTATCAAATAACCATTCGGCTTGCTTCATTCCAAGCTCGGACAAGGGGGAGTTATTATGCCCTTGCATTCTTCTTTCTGTATTCCATATTGTTTCACCGTGTCTGGTTAAAAATATCTTGCCCATATTGCCTCCTTGAAGTTGACTTGCTATTTGTACTAAACCAATATATTTATATGTCTATATATTTTTATAATTTTCAGGATTTAATGATGCACAAAAAAACGACCAAAGTGCCGTTTATTTGACTTAGGGATTATATTAATGTTCTATTTTTTGAAATCATCAACCTTATTTTCGTTCAATAAAATCTGTTTAAAATACACCATAAAAACCCCACCTATAATGATTCCTATCAGGACTCCAAAACTATCTATCATTATATCAAAAAGCGAACTGGTTCTTCCACCAGAACTTCTTTGAAAATATTCATCAATAAAAGCTAATGATACACCTACTATACTACTTATTAAAAGGGTTAGTAAAACTCTTCTTAAGAAATAACTACAACATACTATTAACAAAATAGTTAAAATTAAATATTCTGTAAAATGCGCAAGTTTTCTAATAACAAAATTTATATCTTCTGCATTGTAACTATTATTACCTTGAGCATCCAGGAATATCTCTATCTTATTAGCTATTCTATTTGATATTCCATTGGATTGGTTCCCACTTTGAGAAGAAAACACGAGAATTGTTGCTAATGTAATTATTAACATAATAAAGGGTAAATATTTTTTCAATTTTGCACTCCTAAGTTATAAACCTTCTTAATTTCCTTCGAGAGAATTAAAGGCAATAATATTTTGGTAAGATATTCTTTACTTATATAATAGTTCCGCCAAGTACTATTTTTTCTGGGTTGCTCAGAAATACGTTATCAGCTATCTCTCTCCCAATCTTTTTGCTAACCATATTATATGCATCCATTAGGATTGGCCTTCTATTACTTATATTATGCGCATCAGATGATACAAAGCTTATTGTATGATCCTTTAATCTTTTAAGCAACCACCGTTTTAACCATATTTTTGACTTATTAAGGATACTAACATTAATCTGCATATAGCAGCCCATTTCTTTAAGTTCAATGATTTTATTTAAATCATCTTTAGTACCAATGAGCCTTTCACAATGAGCTATAATTGGTATATAACCACTTATTATAATATCAAACAACATCTTTTTTACCATTTGAAGCGGTGAATTGTAGCTCAATTCAATTAGAACATATTGACTTCCTCCTAAAGTTTTGCATTTTCCACCCACTAAAGCTTCCAGTAGATATTCATCTAAATATGCCTCATTACCAAGATAAAATTTCAGATCACTTTTATCTTCTTTAAATTTATCTACTATTTCTTGAAATCGCTTTTCCATTGACTCAATATCATAAATATAATATTTATTATAATGTGGTGTAGCTATCATCGAACGAATACCATCGTTATAAGCCATATTAATCATCAATTCTGAATCTTCTATGGTTTTTGCGCCATCATCTAGTCCATATATTATATGGCTATGTATATCCATCATAATTTTACTCCGATAAACTTTAGTTTATTATTTTGTTTTTATAATATTTTTTCCTTTTTCGCCATAATATTTCCCTTTTTGCTTTATGGTCATTTTTGTTATTGTTACACCAACAATATTTGCACCCACTTTATCTAACGCTTTTTTTGCATTAACCACAACACTCTTTTTTGTTTTATTTGCTGCAACAACCAATATTACTCCATCTACTAATTGAGAAATTATAGATGCATCAGTAACATATAGAACTGGTGGCGCATCAAGCAAAATAATGTCGTATATATTACTTGCTGTATTAATCAAATTCTTAAATTTTTCAGAACCTAATAATTCTGCTGGGGCAGGTGGCTTTAATCCGGCACACAATATGTCTAATCCCTTTATTTCCATAGGTTGCTGTACAACCTCAGATAAAAGCATATTTGTAGATAACAGCCCTGTTAGCCCTGGTGTTTGCTTTAGTCCAAAAATGTTATGTATATTTGCGCATCTTAGGTCACAGTCTATAAGTAATACTTTTTTTCCAACCTGTGCGAGTGAAATGGCCAGGTTACAAGTAGATGTTGATTTTCCTTCCCCCACAGTAGCACTAGTAGTCATAAATATTTTATACTTCCCGTCAATATTTATATAGTTAAGATTTGTTCGAAACATTTTATAACACTCAGATATATAGGAATTAGGTTTTTTGATTGTAACTAATCCATCGTTGTTCATAATATACTCCTCTCATTTAAAATTTGGGAATGGTACCAATTACTGGTAATCCAATCAATTTTTCAATGTCTTCCTCTTTTTTTATAGTATTATTTAATAGAAGTTGAATAAAAAGAAATAATAATCCCATCATAAAACCAACTATACCTGCAATCAAAGTATACATTATTTTGTTTGGACTAATAGGTTCCATTGGAATAATTGCCATATCAATAATTCTAATGCTTTCAACATCAACTATCTCAGCTGCAACTATAGTTAATTGTTTAGCTAATTCATTTGAAATATTTGCTGCAAGTACTGGGTCCGTATTCTTGAACCCGACAGTGAAAAACCTCGAATCTTCAATTGTATTAACAAATAAACTCTCTCTAAACTCTTCCAAAGTCATCTGAAGTTTAAAATTTTGTATGACTTCTTCTACCACTAAACGAGTTCCTACAATTTGCTTATAATCAACTACTAGTTTATTCTTAACTTCAAACTCTGACAATGATATACCTAATTCTCCAATATTGTTTTTCTCTTTACCAATAAATAGAGTGGTTTCAGCCTCATATACTGGTTGTATGTATTCTACATTAATAAAAAGTGTTAAACTAGCACTTATAGCACTAAACAACATTAATATCCACCATTTGTTTAATATAAAATTTATAATTTCAACTAAATCCATTTCTTTATATTGATCGTCCATTAATATCCCACCTTTATTGATTTAATAATTCTTGTATTTCAGTTAAATCCTGTTCATCATATTCCCCATAATAAATCCCATTAATCATTCTTGAACTTGTCTTCAAAGTTCTTTCATAAATCTCCAATTCATCTTTACTTTCCAATAACGTTAAGTAATTAATCATCTCTAATAGTTCCATATTTGTAACCATATTTCCATACGCTTTATCTAGAACGGGGATTACGTTTTCTATATCCTCATTTTTGATGGTATGAGCCAAGGATTTCACTACTTCTTGCTGTCTATTTATTCTTCCAAAATCTCCATCTGAGTCACTTCTATATCTTACATAGAACAATGCATCTTCTCCATTTAGTATATGTTCTCCTTTAGGTACTTGTACTTGACCGTTGTAACCAAAATCTTTTACTGCATTAACAGTTACACCCTCAAAATCATCCACTATCATTATAAAATCTTCAAAACTAAATTTCAGATAATAGTCAATTGATATATCAAATAAATTCTCAAGAGTTTTTTGCGATAATTCCGGTCCCCCAAAAGCAAAAGCATGATTTATTTTATCTAATTTCATGCCTGGTATTTCAACTCTAGTATCTCGGGGAATAGAAATTAGTATAGCTTTATTGGTTACAGGATAATATTTAATAACCATTATTATATCGCTACGAGAAGTCTCCGTGTCTCTTTCATCAGTTCCTAATATTGAAACTGTAATATTTTTCTTATTCAATCTGTCAATAAGCTCTTTATTATTGTACTCTAATTTTTCGACAATTGACTCGTCTGATTTTACAACATTTGGTACCTCTTGGCTTTTTTTTATCTCTGTTTTAGAAGATGAAGAAAACAATAAATTCCAAATTAAATATAAAAGGCTTATTGCCATAATAATTCCCAATATTGCTTTAAGCTTTTTATTTTGATTTTTCATAGAGTATACCTTTCACTTTCTATTTTATGATTTAAATATCTTATACCCACATTAAATAGGTTCCATTTTTTCAATATACTATACTCCCTAAAAGTATACCATAAAACATTTTTTTTGCAAAGTTAGCTTGAAATATTTTATTTATGGACTTCTTTCAAAAAAATCGGTTTATACCAATCAATGGTCTCCACCATTCCATTTTCAAAGGAATAAATGGGTTCCCATTTTATCTCATTTCTAATTTTTGTATTGTCAATGGCATATCTGCGATCATGCCCTAGTCGATCTTGAATATATTCAATCAAAGTGTCGTTCTTTCCCAATATTTCCAAAATCAGCTTAATAATTTCTATGTTTTGTTTCTCTTGAATGCCCCCAATATTATAAACCTCACCTATGCACCCCATTTGCATAACTTGGTCTATGGCTCTACAATGATCCACTACATGAATCCAATCTCTAATCTGTAAGCCATCCCCATAAACAGGTAGTTTTTCCATCTGCAAGGCTTTTTTTATCATCAAAGGTATCAGTTTTTCTGGGTATTGTCTCGGACCATAATTATTTGAACACCGCGTTATGATTGCTGGAAAATGATAAGTATTATGATACGCCTGTACCAATAAGTCTCCACTCGCTTTACTTGCTGAGTAAGGACTGTTAGGTGACAATGGGGTTAATTCAGTAAATAAACCCTCTTTACCTAAAGCACCATAAACCTCATCTGTCGATATTTGAATATATTTTACTCCTTCTTTATAAACAGGATATCCTTGTTCATCTGTCCCTTCTTCCCAGCTTCTTTTGCTAACATCTAACAATACTCCAGTACCTAAAACATTTGTTCTGATAAAAACATCAGGATCATCAATGCTCCTGTCCACATGTGTTTCAGCAGCAAAATTTACAACATAATGGATTTCATTGCTATTAAAAATTTCCCACAAATGCTCTCTATCAATAATATCTCCTTGAATAAATTTATAGTTATCAAAAGATTTGGCTTCATTCAAATTTTCAAGATTACCTGCATATGTAAGCTTATCAAAATTTATTATAAAATACTCAGGATATTTATTTAATATGTAAGTTATAAAAGTACTTCCAATAAAACCTGCTCCACCAGTAACTAATATTGTTTTCATCTCTTCTCTCCTAAACCGTATATAGATTAATATCTCTTTATCACTTTAAATTGTTAAGTTTATTATCTTTTTCAGATAATAAAACTTCTGAAATACTGTTTATCGGCCAATTTATACCTATTTTAGGATCATCCCACATGACACCACTTTCGTCTTCTGGATAATAATCATTATCAACCATATATAAAAATTCTGCTTCTTCAGATAAAACCAAAAATCCATGTGCAAATCCTCTAGGAATATATAGTTGTTTTTTATTTTGTTCCGAAAGCACTAGTCCAAACCATTTGCCATACGTTGTTGATCCCTCACGCACATCAACAGCCACGTCAAATATTTCTCCTCTCATTACCTTAACCAATTTTGCTTGAGGATAGTTTTTCTGATAGTGTAATCCTCTTAACACACCTTGTTTTGATCGCGAAACGTTAATCTGACGGATTTGCATATCGATACCCGCCTTTTTAAATGTGTCATAGTGAAACCCTTCCATAAAAGAACCTCTTGAGTCCTCAAATACTTGAGGTTCAATCATAATAACACCCTCTAAATCTGTCTCTGTAAATACGAAGTTGCCAATTTTATTCACTTGATATCTCCTTATCATTTTCTAGATAACTGTGTTACCTGCGAAAGTATTATTGAAATCCTCAGATATCATCTTTAAATAATCACCATATTGGGTATTTGAAAATCCATCTGCAAGTATTGTTAATTGCTCTCTGGAAATAAAACCTTTTCTATAGGCAATCTCTTCGATGCATGCCACATAAAAACCCTGTCTTTTTTGTATAGTTGCTACATAATTTGAAGCATCTAATAAACTTTCATGAGTACCCGTATCAAGCCACGCCAAACCTCTACCAAGTAATTTAACACTTAGTTCTCCGCTTTTCAAATATGCTAGATTTACGTCTGTAATCTCCAATTCACCTCTCTGAGAGGGATGAAGCTCTTTTGCAATTTCTACAACTCTATTATCATAAAAATAGAGCCCAGGTACGGCAAAATGCGACTTTGGTACTGTCGGTTTTTCACATATTGAAATAGCTTTTCCATTTTCATCAAATTCGATAACTCCATACGCAGTAGGGTCTTGGAAATAATATCCGAATATAATACTGCCATTTTTTAACTGTGCACACTCTTCAAGTAATTTAGAAAATCCCTGACCATAAAAGATATTGTCACCTAAAATTAGTGCAACGGCTTCATTTCCGATAAAGGTTTCCCCTAGAATAAAGGCTTCTGCTATACCACTCGGCTTTTGCTGCTCAATGTATGAAAGATTAATGCCTAGATGTTCACCCGAGCCTAGTAAATTTTTGTATAGTCCTAAATCCCTTGGTGTTGAAATAATTAGTATTTCACTTATGCCTGCAAGCATTAAAGTTGAAAGTGGGTAATAAATCATTGGTTTGTCAAAAACAGGTAATAATTGTTTAGAAATCGCTTTCGTAATCGGATATAATCGTGATCCGGATCCTCCCGCAAGTATAATACCTTTCATGTCACTTTCCTCCAATATATATGATTAATCTAGTATAAAACCTCTTGTTTCATATACAAATCCAGTGCCTCAGTATAGCTACCTCAAACAATGAATTTTATATGTTGCGAATTAAGACAAATCGTCCACCTTATCTTTTGTATTGTGTACTTAACAATGTCCATAAAATTGATTGCTCATTAAACTCAACATCCTTTAATGTAATCAACTCATCTTTTTGAATGTCTTTTTTTAGTATACAACCTGTAGCCAATGAAACCGGCAAGTAATTTCTCACAGATACCTCTTTGATATCTTCTAATAAACCATAGTAAGTATAACCTCCTATTTCATCCAGTGTATCTCCAGCCTTTAAATCCTTCTTTGCATAAACTAATACATCACATTTTTTCTCTTTTAATGGTTTAATGACGGAGGATTTAAATACAACATTTTTTGCTATTCCCATAAGCATTTCAAAGGCACATAGATGATACGGCTTGTAAAACAAATAATATGGACCATTACCCATTTTATAGTATTTCAAATCACTTACTAGTGCTTTGTTCGTAGTATACCCTATAACAAAAACACCTCCGGTAGGTTCAACATTTCTAACAATCTCTATAACGCCCTTTTTTGATAAAATACCACCATCTTCTTTAAGGCGAATAAGCTCTGTTACGGTATCTAATGAACCCTCAGGGCTATTCATGCCAGGAACATCTGGCACTAAACCTAGGGCATTTGCGGTAATACCCATTTCAATATTCATTTTCGTACCATCTGCAAAGGATGATAGCTTTATTGGATTTTGTTGATACAGATCTGCCCATTTTTGAACGGAAGTAGGATTAGCATAGCGATTGATATAATTTTTAAACTTCCCGACAGCAATAATATCCAAGGCAGTCATTTTAACATAGCTATATAGATTTCGAATTTCTCCTGGCTCATCACCTGAAAATCCTGAATACACCACATTATGTTGATCTGCTAGATTTGAGAAGAAGTGCCCTAAACAAATATCTATTTCTGGACTTGCCACTATATTACAATGATGCTTAATGGTTTCATAGGCAATTTCTGCACCATAAGCCGCATCACCTGTTAAATCTGCAACAATGTCAATATTTGCTTCAAACGCAAGTTGATAATTTTTGATTGCTGCAATCTCACCATTCTTTCTTGCCTGATTAACATCTTCTGGAGAATTGCATATTCTGATTTTATATATGCGTTCACAGTTGTCTAAACACCGATATAACTTGTCAATATCCCTATATACGACAACCGCTGGGAAAAAAAATTCTCTTTCCATTCTCGACATTTCAATAATTAATCCTTGAGCAATAAAACCGATTCCTACCACACACACCCTAATTGGTCCAGTAGCTTCAGTATACGATTCCAAAGATTCCTGTAAATAAGTGTACATTTTTATTCCCCCATTTTTTTATCAATTGTATAATTCCTCTATTATTTTAAACCCATCTTACCTGGTTGTCAACTATATATCAATATTCTATTTTATATTTTACTTTTATACCTTGAGTGCATGCTTTATATTTATTTATTATTCGATTAAATAATATGATTTGTAAATGTGTCAAGTTCAGAAAATCGTTTGCTACTTTTAAGTATATTTAAACAATTGAACAACAATAATAGCATTATGAATCATTACACATCACCTTTTTGTACAGTATAACAAGCAAAAACACTTGGCTTTCCTTAGATACAAAAAAATCCAATTTAGTTATACTCGCCTTAACTAAATTGGATTTTTTATATTTTTTGGACATAAATTAAGTAAAACTAATATTTTTTTACTATCTTCGATGTTATAAATGATCCTGTTTTATTATCATTGTATTTATTTGCAACTGAATTGAATTTGTGATTAGGTGCCACATAAATAAAGTGCGTAGTTATGTTGCTCGGAGAAGTAACGGAATTTTTTTCAATAATCATATTATCACTACCTCCACCATAAAAAATGATTGCAAAGCCTTCTTTTGATTTCTTAGAAACTACACCACAATCTTCAAAAGTGTTTTTTGTAATCGTTACACTGCTGGCATTGTTAATTAGTAATCCAGCACCATCTTCAGTATGACCTAGTTTTACAAAGGAATTACCTACCACATTCACATCAAGCACCTTTTTACCACCAAGACCTAAGCCTAAACCACTATTGCAATTTTGCAACAAATTCTCTTGGATATTTAATCCTCTAATGCCTTGCGCTTGTATAGGAGCAAAGCAATTTTTAATTGTATTCTTCAAGATATTAATGTTTAGCTTCGGAATAGAATCATTCATAACTTCATATGCCTGTGTTAAATGAATACCAATATATGCACCATCAATAACATTTCCTTCTATTACTATGCCTTCTGTAGGTCCCAATAACATTGTACTTAGATAATTAGGGTTATAATATACAATACCTATTGTTCCTATATCATTAAAATAATTGTTTTTAATAGTAATGTCTTTAATAATTGTCCACTCAATACTATTTTTATGGTTAGGTTCAATACAAATTGCTCCTGGCATATCGCTTCTACTAATACGCTTAAATTTATTATTTTCTATAAGTATGTCTGAGCCATCAAGTATACTTATGCCATTTCTATTGTCCTTATTAATCCCATCAAACTGCGAATTTCTAATTGTTACATTTGAAACATGTCTTTCTTTCTTAGACTCTACTCCAATAAAAATACCATCACCTCGAAAACCTTCAAACATAACCGTGTCTACTAATATATTAGAACATGAGTTTAATGAGAGTAAGTGCACCCATTCACTGAATCCTTCAGAATCAACAGTACCTTGTAGTTTAAGATTTTTTATTTCAACATTTTGAATGCTTCCTACTAATTTTTTATTACCATTTGGTTGATTTGTATCAATTCCACCTTGATTTATACCTAAAAGTGATTGAAACTTATGTTCTTCTACTTTTTGTTGAAGTACAGAGTTCCACCCATCTCCTATGATCGAAATATTAGACTTTAATTTAATATTATTGCAAAGATAATTACCTTTAGGGATATAAACTATGCCTCCCTCATCTCCTAAAAAATCGATAGCATCTTGAATAGATTTTGTATCATCAGTAATGCCATCACCCTTAGCACCAAACGCTACTATATTTACTTTATTTCGTTCGGATAAATCTGATGCCCCCAGGGCTACAGCACGATATTTTTTATCAATACTAATAAATGGTGATTCAATTTTAGCAACATTAGCAACATTAGCAACATTAGCAACATTAGCAACATCAGCAACAATAACAGGTGAAATGTTGTTTGTTATAGAATCAATTTCACTATCTGCACCAGAATTTTCTATGATTCCTTCATAGGTTCCCGAATCATCTATACTGTTATTGATTTCTTTATCATCTATTTTATAAAGAATAGTTGATTCCGATACTTCCATAACTGGAATTTCTTCGCTTGTATTAATTTCTGTAGAAGATGAGGAAAACATTATAATGAGATACAAAAAGCTAAATGAAATAATAATTCCCAATATTACTTTTTTATTTTTATTTTGGTTTTTCATAATTAATTCCATCACCGTCTCTTTCTTTTATATTCTAGTAAAAGAGTATCACAATACATTTTTTTTTTCAACATATAAAACAAAATGTTTGTAGAATGAAATACAAATGAAATATAAATGAAATATAAGTTAAGTTTATTCAAATGAATAATCGACATTTTCTAATAATAATTACTCTTTTTTAACAAATAAAAACAACCCCGAATATGTTTCATTTGCATAACACGGGATTGTTTTTATTATTCTACAATTCTTGAGTTTTTATAATTTTACGATTTTAGATGAACTAAAACCACCTGTAATATTACCGCTGTATGTATTCGTAGTTGCATTAAAAGTATGATTAGAAGCTACGTAGATAAAGCTTGTGGTTATATTATTTGGGGATGTTACTGTATTTTTCGTAAAAATTATGTTATCGGTAGTTCCACCATAAAATATGATAGCAAACCCTTCTTTGTACTTAGTAGATACCACTCCACAATCTTCAAACTTGTTGTTTTCAATTGTTATCCTGCTTGCAGTTCCAATAAATAATCCAGCAGCATCCTCTGTAGAACCGAGTCTTACAAAAGAATTGCCATTTACATTTACATCAAGTACTTTTTTACCACCTAGGCCTAAGCCTAAACCGCTATTACAATTTTCAAATAAGTTTCCTCGAATACTTAATCCTCTAATACCTTGAGCTTGAACAGGTGCTAAACAATTTTTAATTGAATTGTTTACTATATTAATGTTTAGTTTAGGAACTGAATCATTCATTGTTTCATAAATCTGCGATAAATAAATCCCAACATATGCTCCATCAATAACATTGCCTTCGATAGTTATTCCATCCGTAGATCCTTTAAGCATTTCACTTTGGTTATTAGGATTGAAATATACAATAGCTATTGCTCCAATATCTTTAAATGAATTATTTTTTATAGTAATATTTTTAAGAATTGTCCATTTGATACTTTCATTATGATTAGGTTCAATATCAATTGCTCCTGGCATATCCTTTCTAGTAGTATGCTCAAACGAATTGTTTTCTATAAGTATGTTTGAACCATCGAGTATACTAATACCATTTCTGTTATCTTTATTAATCCCATTAAATTGCGAATTTCTAACGTTCACATCTGAAACATGTCTTTCTACCCTTGACTCCACACCTATAAATATACCATCACCACGATAACCTTCGAATTTTACTGTATCGACTAATATATTAGAACATGAATTAAGTGTAAGTAAGTGTACCCATTCACTGAATCCGTCAGAATCAACTGTACCTTTTAACTTAATATTTTTAATTATAACATTATTAATACTTCCTAACAAATCGTTGTTACCTTCTGGTTTAAGCGTTCCAGCTCCACCTGAATTTATACCTAAAAGCGATTGGTATCCAGTTAATCCTGATTTTTGTTGAATTATAGATTCCCAACCATCTCCCATTATTGTAACATTAGACTTTAATTTAATATTATTAGCGATAAAGATACCTTTTGGAAAAAATATTACGCCTCCATTTTCACCTAAAGAATCAATCGCATTCTGTATAGATTTTGTATCATCGGTGAATCCATCTCCTTTAGCTCCGAAACTTACTACATTTATGTATTCAGATGGTAATTGTACATCAATACTAATTTCAGGTTGAGGCTCGTCAATAACTACTGGTTCGTTAATGACTACTGGTTCGTTATTGACTACTGGTTCGTTATTGACTACTGGTTCGTTATTGACTACATTTTCTTCTTGATCTATTATCGTATTTACTGGTTCACTCTCACTAACTATTACTGGTTCATTAGATACTTCTTTAGTTAATAATTGTGCATTATATGCCAACTGATTGGCTTTTAATTGTTCATTATATGCTAATTTATTAACTATTAATTGTTCGTTGTATATTGTTTTATTTAACTCAAGTTGTTTTTGATAATTTAGCTTGTTACTTGCTAACTGATTTGTATAAACTATCTTATTACTATTTATCTGTGAGGCATTAGCTCCAATATTAGCTAATTTTAGTTCTTCACTTGCTAATACATTCGCTTGTCTATAATCATTATTTGCTAACGCATTTGCTAATCTTAGTACTTCGTTTGTTGCTGCATTCGCTTTTTTATATTCTTCAAGAGCTGTCAAGTTTGCTACTTTTAGTTGTTCTGTTGTCAACACCCCATATTCTACAACTGTTGTTTCAGCCGCAATACTTGTATTTACAAATATTGAAGACTGAATGATACCTGCTAATAATAATACTGATAGTGCAAACGCTACTATTTTTTTCATAATTATTCCTCCATTTTAGGAAACTGGCTGCCATTTTACAGGCCCTGTAGTTTTGCGTCTTAGCTTTTCAGCTAATTTGCCTTTTGCATTTGAAGTACAATTAATTAAAATCTAATTTTTTGCACTTTTAGTTTCTTATTAAGTTTGTACCCACATTTTTAGCAACATAAAAACTCCCCTTTGGGAACCGGCTGCCACCTATAATATAGAAGGCCCTTGGCTTTGCGTCCTATTCTTTCGAATAGTTTGCCTTTATCAGTAGAAGTTCAATAAATAATCTAAAAAGTATATTCTGTAATGCTATTATGTTTAAATTAAATTCACTAATTTTAACCCCATTAAAAATATATAAAGATATACCTATTAATGTTTGTACACTAATATTATCACCTTTAACCAATAATTGCAACCCTATTTTATAGGAATATAGTCCTGTTTTATGTGTCCACTTACATAATTAAATAGAAAATATCCATTGATATGGTACTGTTTGATTATTATTAAAATGAAATAAAAAGATTAACCAAATAACAATCAGAATAATTAAAATCAAATAACTAATTACAACTAATTTCATTGAATTCAATATCCTTATGTAATAGGGTATTACAAATGTAAAAGCTGAAAAAAATACAATACTTGCTCGTAATGAAATTGTTGCAAATACTCCTCTACTGGCAAATTGTATAATAAACCCAATTACTAAGAGCATATAATAAAATACAAATCTATGGTCATGCTTTTTAATGAAGCTATACAAAAAAATTCCTGGTAATATATAGGGTAAGTTTGATATATCCATCATAAGATGCCCCTGTGATTCAGCTACTGCGTTGTCCAAATAAACTCCATACATATATAAAACAGGAAAAATATTAATGAGTTTCAATAAGATTAAATCAGCATAAAGTACCAGGAGCATAATAATCCCCCAAAGTAGAAACTGTAAGGATAACCTTGTTTTTTTCTCAACTATAAAATACATAAAATATACGGGTATAAAGAACAAAGCTGTAGTATGAATACTAGCAGAAAATAAAACACAAATCATAAATTTTATAATCTTTTTCTTAAAGACATATTTAGTGCTAAATAGTAGTATTGCAACGGCTAATAATTGTCTTACATTATTAAATGAAGCTTGATAATTAACCAACATATAAACAAACATACCTATTCCTACGCTTAGTTTGTCTTTATGTTCATATAGTGCTAAATAAACAAATAATATAGTTAGTAACGAAACTACAAAAAAACCAACCTGTGCATTTCCACCTAACAAAGATATTGCTTTATTAAGCAAATTATATCCTATTTCGATTCTATTTTCAATATTATTCTTGCTTTGCTCAAAGGTTATTACATAATTATAATAATCAGTACCAATACCATATCTTACACCAGAAAAAAAAGCTGGAACAATTAACATTAATAACGCAAAATAAGCTTTTATAAATTTATTTTTTATTTTCACTGTACATTCTGCAAGTATACTAGTTGTTAAAATAATTCCACCGTATAATATAATTGATCCCACTTAAGTCTCCTTATTAACAATATATTTTACAAATATGTTGTTTCATAATATTTATGTATTTAAATGACACTTTTGATACCCATAAAATTTTTCTAACCTATTCTCAAGTTAATTGCTAGTTTTTCTTTGATGTCACAAGCATAAATCTCATCCATTCTATTATCGAAGTAATCAAGTATAATCTTTTTGATAAGAGAAAAAAAACAATATCTGTATGTAATTTGTTAGATTTATTCTTAATTAATTGTGTTGATCTCGATGTTATACCCTGTCTTATCCAATGATAATAAATTTCCTCATTCAACATTTCTTTAATTTTCGACCGCAAGAATGCAATTCGATTGTTGTAACTATAACAATTAAATACTGTAGTTGAAAATCCCCTAAATACAATCAATGGTAATACTTTTTTCATATCCTCAAGGATTCCATTGGTTGTTGCCAAATCTATAACTTCTTTCATCGCAATCGCATATGTACTGATTTGGCTCTCTGAATATTTATGTGTAATGGATGATTCATTTGCGAAGTAGTAATACAAGCTCTCATTTATAAAGGATATTTTCGGCATAAACGTTAATAATTTTAAATTCAGAATCATATCTTCACCTAAAGGTAGTCGAACTGAGTTGCAATCGTAATTGAGAATCATTTCCGACTTAAAAAGTTTATTACATAGGGAAGCTCCTTCATATTCAAAGAAGTATTTATAGCTTTCTTCACTTATATTATCTGAAGTTATTTTAACTATAAATTCTGACCCAGATACATTACTTACTATTTTATCTAAACTGTATGCTTTCATAATGCTACACATTACGATATCTGAACCTTCGCTCGCAGCATGATTATATAATGTTTCTAGCATGTCCGGTGCAATCCAATCATCTGAATCTACAAAGGAAATGTATTTACCCCTAGCTAGCTTTATTCCGGCGTTTCTAGCCGCTGCTTGTCCTTGATTTTTTTGATTTAAGCCTATGATTCTTTTGTCTTTAATTTTATATTCATCAATGATCTTCAAAGAGTTATCCGTAGAACCATCATTTATTAAAATGATTTCTAAATCGGATAAACTTTGATTACAAACTGAATCAAGACATCGACTCAAATACTTTTCAACATTATAGATCGGTATGATAACAGTAATTTTAGGTTTCATTCTTTCTTTCTCCTTTCCGCAAGGTGCACCTATTGAATTTTTATGATCCTAGGTTTTCCTTACTTAATACGCAGTACTATATGCCCATATATAAAATTGCATCCAATTCATAAGGATACTATTGGTGACTTCAGTTTTTTTATGTTAAACCTATTTTTTTATGTTAAACATGTTTTTTTCTTGTCTTACCCCTTATCTGTATAATAATCTCTTCAATTTCAGGCACTTTCATTGCAAGAATTATGGCTCCGTACAAAAGCACCCCAATAGCAATTGCAATAAACAATCCTAAAGTATGACCAACACCACTAATAAGTCTATGGTAACTGAAATAAGATCCTGCTCCCATTATAACCGAGGCTATTAATATTTTTATTGACGACATTAATATTTTTTTTATACCAAGCTGTCCTGTTTTTTTCCTTAGGCTCCTAATTAAAAGTACCGAACATATCACTGCAGATATACTTGTTGCTAACGCAAGCCCTGAAATTCCCATAACTTGAGATAAAACAATATTTAGTATGATATTAATGACTACCGTCAACACCCCGTTATACATGGGAGTTTTGGTGTCCTGTAATGCATAAAAAGTCCTTGATAAAACCTCCTGCACCCCGAATGCCACCATGCCGATTGAATAAAAAAACAACGCTCCTGTCGTCAACACCACCGCCCTTTCGTCAAAAGCACCTTGACCGAACATCATCTGCACTATTGGTCTAGCAAACACCATCGTACCAACTGTTGCAGGTAAAATCAATAACATAATCGCATTAATTGATTTTGCAACCACGATCTTTAATTCGTCGTCTCTTCCTTCAGACGCCATCTGCGAAATTTTAGGATAAATCACCACTACGATTGAGTAAACAAACATACCCTGCACAAAACCATTCAGTTTTGCTGCATAACTCAACGCCGATATTCCACCAACCACAACTGATGAGGCCAATGTACGATCCACCAATGTATTTATTTGATTAACAGACGTTCCAATAATCACAGGCATTGCCAGTACAAGCATTGTCTTAATGTGTTCATCCTTGATTGATATCACCGCTCTATGACGATAACCCAATTTATATACCGATGGAAGTACAAATAACAATTGAAGAAAACTCGACAACATCGTTCCCCATATTAGAACACTTGAATTAGTTTTATGACTAATCACAATTGCAGCAATCACTGCAAAATTTAATGGAAAGCCAACGAGTGCAGGAATAACAAACCGATCTTTTACTTGAAGAAACGCCATCAAAATAGCCAGCGCACCTGAAGCTAACACACCGATGACGTTCAATCTTGTAAATACTATTGCAAGTTCAAGTGTCTCTCCTTCAAATCCAACTGCAAAGATCTTAACCAACGGAGTTGTGAATAAAAATACGATTAAAATAAGCACCCCAGATAACAAAATGCTCATATTGATTAGGTTACTCGTAAAATAATTGGCTGCTTTTTCACCGTCATCATTCTTTATTCTACCGTACATTGGTATAAATGTATTTGTAATTGCTGTAAATAAAAAGGAAAAGAGCGTTGCCGAAATTGTAATTGCTATCAAATACACGTCTGTTAGCTCTGATGCGCCGTAATAGTAAGATAGCGCCACTTCTCTCATAAAACCAAACACTTTCGAGATGATGGTAATAATCATGATGACCAATGCTGCTTTTCTCATCAGTAAACTCCCTTATTAATTTGTTTCTTATCGTTATTAAATATATAACACAAGATTATTAACGAATCACTTTTGCATAATATTCAAATTAGCAAATATGTATACCGTAGTCAATGAAATACCTTTTTGATTAGTTTAGCGCTGGTTAACGACATTGCTTTCTCGATATTCTTACAACAATACTATAGTATCCCATCAGGTAAATACCTAACCCATATTTCATTGCAAATAAAACAAGTTTTTTCCTTATCTTATATCCACTTGTGTTTATGCCATTTAAAATTTCATGCAACTTATCATTTCTACATAGTTCATTGATTACTCTTGTTTTTTCCCAAACGCTCTTATGATTGTCCTTATGCACTTCATTCGTTATAGAAGTAATAAACATATTAACATATCTAATATTTAATTTGTTTTGAACTATACCTACTATATTCTCATTTATTAATATTTTCATTGTAGCATCAAATACTTGTAGGTGCATCTTTAGTATATCTTTTTTATACAATGAAGAAAGTGAATTCAAGTTATTGACATAGTGATAATAAAACCCTCTATTGACACTAACTATATCACTTTTCGAGAATGCTTCAATACAAAATACGAAATCTTCCATTAAATGAATATCTTCTCTAAACATTAAATTGTATTTATCGAATAATTCTTTTTTAACAATTAATCTCCATACACTCGCCATTATATTTTCTGATTTGCTGTTCAAATCTGAAGTTGATATCATATTAATAATAATATTGTAAATAATCTCCTCACCTTGTAGCAAGTTCTGCTCAATACCCAGCGCAATAGGTATCGATTTATTATTAGTATCGACTTTATAGTTACACATACATATATCTGCTTGAATTTCACTCATTTGTTGATACATATTTTCATACATTTCAAGCTCTATCCAATCATCAGAATCTACAAAGCCTATATATTCTCCTGTTGCAACCTCAAGTCCAGCATTTCTAGCAGAAGATGACCCACCATTTGGTTTATCAATTACTATTATACGGTGATCTTGTTTTGCATACTTTCGGCAGACAGATAGACTATGATCAGTAGAACCATCATTAACTAATATTATTTGTATTTCCTGTAATGTTTGATTTATAATGCTATTAATACATTTTTCCAAGTATTTAGATGTATTATAAACTGGTACTACGATGCTCACTTTTGCCATAATTTAAGTCTCCTTAAATGAATAGCTTGTGGATTGTGGGTGTGGAGATTATAACAAATATTGTTTTTAATTGATTTAGCTAAAAACTAACGGCATTGCTTTCTCGAAACCCTAACAATAAAACTATAGTATGCGAACAAGTAAATACTTATAACATATTTCACAGCAAAAATCACTAGCTTTTTCCTTAAAGTATAACCCCTTGTATCTATACACTTTAAGATTTCTTGCAATTTCTCATCACGACATAGTTTATCAATCACTCTGATTTTTTCACTTATGCTCTTATGATTATCCTTATGTACTTCATTTGTTATTGCAGAAATAAACATATTCGCATATCTTATACCTAATTTGTTTTCTATTAAATCAATTTTGTTTTCTTGAGTAAATATTTTCACTAAAGCATCAAACGTCTTTTTTTGTATGCCTAGCATATCTTCTTTATATGTTGCAGAGAATGAATTTACATAATTCACATAGTGGTAGTAGCATCCTTTATCAATACTAACTCGATTTGTTTTCAAAAATGCTTCCATACAAAATACAAGATCATCCATTATAAGAATATCCCCATGAAACCTGATATTATTTTTTTCAATAAATTCTTTTTTCACAATTAATCTCCATACACAAGCCATGATATTCTTTGAATTACTGTCTAGATTTTCAGTTGATACCATATTCAATATAATACTATGAAAAATTGCATCATCTTGCAGTAAATCCTCATCTATGTCCAAATATATAGGTATAGATTTATCCATAACATCAGATTTATAGTTACACATACATATATCTGTTTGGGCTTGTTTAACTTGCTGGTACATATTTTCATACATATCAGTTTCAATCCAATCATCCTGGTCAACAAAACCGATATATTCTCCTGCAGCATTCTCTATCCCAGTATTTCTACCAGAAGCTAATCCTCCATTAGATTTATCTATTACTATAATACGCTTATCTTGTTTTGCATACTCTTGACAAATAGACAAACTATCATCTGTGGAACCATCATTAACTAAAATAATTTGTATGTCTTGTAATGTTTGATTTAAAATACTTTCAATGCTTTTTTTCAAATAATTACTTCCATTATAAACAGACATAATAATACTTACTTTTTCCACATCAATTATCTCCCCTAATTGTTTTTTTCCCGTAGATTGCTACTTCTAAACTTGTACAAATTTCAATTTCTTTCATTAATGATTTGCATTTTCAAATATTTCTTTATAAAAAAGGTCTCTCCTTTGATCTAAAATAGCCTTATCAAAGTCCTTTGCACGTTTAAAGCTGGCAATTGCTCTGTCTATTAGATTGCCATTTATCATATTAATCATAACTCTTCCTAAATCATCCGTATTTTTTCTTTTAAAAATAAAATTCTTTTCAATTAATTCAGGAATTCCCCCTACATTTGTTCCTATAACCGGACAAGCCCTACTAAGAGCCTCTACAATTGAACGTGGCAAACCTTCAGTATCACTTGGTTGTATATATATATCAATCAAATCCAACCATTCAAAGATATCCTGATGTTTCAAACTCCCTTTAAATATAACATGATCTATGATACCTAATTTTTGAGCTAGTCTCCTTAATTTTTCATCACTTCCACCACCAACTAGTTGGTACTCTAAATTATATCCTTTCTTAATTAACTTGGCCATAGCCTCTAAAACATACCTTTGCCCTTTATATTTAACATATACCGCGCCTATTGTACCAAGTATAATCTTATGATCTTTTTCCATATTTTTAATTTTATGTATTCTTTTTTCTAATATCATATTATCAATTTGGCCTAAATCAACATCTGAACATCCAATGAATTTTCCTCGGGTAGGGTATCTTTTTTGCAAAAAGCTTTCCGTTACATAAATAGTATTTGATGCTCTTAATAGTAGCAATCGTAATTTCAAAAAATAATACGGAGCAATTATCTTGCCTTTCCAACTATGATTCCATAGTGAGCCTAATACACAGCCTACCATCTCAACTATAATAATTTTATTAGATTTTCTTGCATACTTTTCAACAAACCTACCCATTGTACTTGGCAAACGTATAATAACAACATCTGAAGAATCTATTAACTGTTGTATTCTTTTTTTAGTTTCGGAATAAAATAATTCATTGTAATTATTAATACCCTCAAACACAATTCTATCATCAAGAATCGGTGTCAGTGTATTTTTTACATCGTCCTTAGTAGTACTTCTTGATAAAAAAGTAATTCTATCAAAATATTTAAAATATCTTTCAAAAACTCCAATAGAATATGAAGCATCAAAATAATATATACCTTCACTATTTATTACTCTAATGTCATGTGCAAATAATAATTTCATTAAATATTACCTCCAACATGCTTAATATTTAAATATTAATTTTTTATACAAAATACAAGGATTGACATCGCAATTTATAAATACTCATTATAGATTACAGCCATTTCTTTTATCGTGTTTTCAATTGAATATTTTTTAATAATTTCTATATTGTTATTTGCAAATCTCATTCTATCTATAGGTGAATCATATAATTTCAGTATAGCGTCACAAAAGTCTTGTGTGTTCTCTATGCCAATAATATATCCATTTTCATTATTTTTAACTAAATCTCTATTTCCTCTGCAATCTGTTACAATCATAGGTAGTCCTGTTGCAATTCCTTCCATTACATTAACTGGCAAACCTTCTTGCCGCGAAGAAGATACTGCTACATCTGATAGCATCATAAGATCTACTATATCATTTCTCTTACCCAATAAGAATACATATTCTTCTAATCCTAATTTAATAATCTGATCCTTATATTGGTCGTAAAAACATCCTTCTCCTGCAAGCAATAATTTTATACCAGCTATGTTTTCCTTTACGCAACTAATTGCATTAATTAGTAGATCTTGGTGTTTTCTATAACTAAGCTCTCCCGCAAATGTTAAAATGAAATCGCTTTTTTTATATCCGTAATGTTTTCTTAATTGATCTTTTTTTTCTGTTGTTTGTGGTTTGTAGACAGTCAAATCAACCCCTATACCATTCACAAATCGTGTATTGTTTTTCGCTAAATGATTGCGGGATATATTATAATCCTCATCATTCATTGTAATAATACAGTCTGTATATCGTGCCATAAGCTTTTCAATTGGATAGTACAATAACCAATTAATAATTGGCGCACCTTTAAAAAAGTGAAATCCATGCGCTGTATACATTACTTTTGCACCTTTTTTTCTTACTCTTCTTGCAGCTAATCGAGTAATAAAACTAGCCATTGGTGTATGACAATGAATTAATTTATAATCATTCTCTTCAATAATCTTCTTCAACTGTTTATAGGCCAATATATTGGTAAATTTAAATGGTGATCGTTCAAATTGAATATTATGTTTCATATGAACATAAGGAATCTTACCGTTACCATTACTTGCTGTATGCACTTCATATCCTTGATCATTAAACCATTTTATATAAGGAATATGAAATCCTATTAGATGTCCATCTATTGATGCTGTAAAAAGAATTTTTTCCATTTATCATTCCTGCCTTTGTATATAGCTCATTAAGGGAAATTATCATTTAAAAATTTCCCAAATTATTATTTTATCTTTTATATATCTTACGTTTTATGCATTTCATCTATTGCAACCACAACCAACAAAGTCAGACTTATGTAATTGGCATTTGCTTTAGACATAAAAATATATAATATGTCTCTACAAGCTCTTCTACAAAAGCCAGTATCCGTTTTTTACTTAGCCAAATCTTTCTTTCTTTTAATAACAATACTATCATACATCATCATCAGTATATCTTCTTCATAATCTCCAAATTTGGGCTCATTTTCTATACCTTTTAAATTATTAATTATCAGCTTAATAAAATCTACACCACAACCATAAGCATGTAAGTACGCGCCACCAAACCTCGGATTAATTTCTGAGATAAAGTATTCACCGTCTCTGTAAAAGAAGTCAATATCTATCGGTCCATTAAATTTAAATTTTGATATGATTTCTTCCACTAGACGAAATAACTTCTCATCCTTAAATGAAATTGTCTTATTGGCTCCACCAATCTTTGTTTCTAATTTTTTCTTAGCAAATATGCTAACAGGCTTTTTACTTATAGTATCAATGTATACATCAACATCTAAGTCGATACCATCCATGAATTCTTGAATAATAAGATTTTGTTCCTTATCGCAAATCGTTCTTAGTTGTTCATACGATTCAATTTTTCTTGCTCCCTCACTGCCGCTACCCGTACGAGGTTTTATAAATACTGGCAATTGACATTTACCATTTTCAAAGTCTTCTTTAAAACAATTGAAAGTGTTATAGGTTTTAATAGTATTGATATTGTTTTTATATAAAAACTCATACATCTCGTATTTGTCAAAACACAATTTTGCAGTGTCAACAAATGGCGCTAAGACCTCTACTCCAATTTCTTTAAAAATCTCTCTATTTTTTGCTAACAACTCTATTTCTAGATCAATGAATGTTGTTATTGCGTCTATATTCTCATTTTTACAAATATCTATTATTATCGAAATATAGTTTTCATCTGTTATTCTAGGAACTACATATTGTTTATCCGCAAAATATAATGCAGGTGCGTTATTGCTACAATCAGTTGCAATAATGCTAGAATTAGCATCTAATGAATTCTTAAAATATTTAATCAACTCTCCTCTTCTTCCTACACTACAAAATAAAAAATTCATTTAAAACCCTCCATGTTTATTTATTACTTAACCTTTACTACGAGAATTAACTAACTTTTCAGTTAATTATATCACTCTCTTCCTTATTATTAGTGCCTTCAAATCTCTCCATCATTTCCTCTCCTGACTTGTTAATTCCATCTTTCACAAGAACCTGCTTTAGTGTCAGTAGTATTATCTTCAAATCACCTATAAAACTGATTGTATCCAAATATTGAATATCAAGGCTAAATTTTTCTTCCCAACTAATTTTATTTCTACCATTTACTTGCGCCAATCCTGATAAACCAGGTCTTACCTCATGACGACGTCTTTGCTGACTATTGTAAAGTGATAAGTATTCAATTAATAATGGCCTTGGTCCCACAAAAGCCATATCACCCTTTAAAATATTGAACAGTTCTGGTAATTCATCAAGAGATGTGCTTCTTAATAGATTCCCAAAGCTTGTTAAACGTTCCTCAGCTGATACTAGTTCTCCATTTTCATCACGTTTATCAGTCATTGTCCTAAATTTATAAAGTGTAAAATGTTTTTCATCAATCCCAGGCCGTTTCTGTTTAAATATCACCGGAGTTCCCATTTTCACTCTTACCAACACAGCCACAACTAGAAAAAGAGGAAAAAAGATGATAATTGCTAATAATGACAAAATAAAGTCCATTGGCCTCTTGATATATCTTCTATAAATGCCTCCATTGGAAGTCCTATTATTTTCAATTTTCATTTTCATCTCCACAAGCTCTTTATTATCGTTACTATCCTATTTAAATCACTATCTGTCATTTTCGTATCACTTGGCAAACAAATACTATTTTCAAATATTTTCTCTGACACACCATTACCTATGAAGTCATATTCTTCAAAGAAAGGCTGCATGTGAATGGGTTTCCATATTGGCCTAGACTCAATATTTTCTATTTCCAAAGCCTCTATAATATCTAAAGGTCTAACTTTTCCACTTAAAGTCATACAGCTTAGCCAATAGTTCGGTTGATTCCATTCATTTTCTGGCATCATCTCAACACCTTCTAGAATACCTAACTCCTGCTTATAAAACATAAATATTTCTCTTTTTCTCTTTACCCGCTGATCTAAAACCTTAAGCTGTCCTCTTCCAATGCCAGCAATAACATTGCTCATTCTATAGTTATACCCAAGCTCTGAATGCTGATAGTGCCTAGCTTGATCTCTGCTCTGAGTTGCCCAAAACCTCACTTTTTCAATTCTTTCCTCATTATTAGATACAAGCATCCCGCCACCAGAAGTTGTGATGATTTTGTTACCGTTAAACGAAAAAATACCATAATCACCAAATGTTCCCATATGTTTACCCTTATATAAAGAGCCTAATGATTCAGCTGCATCCTCGATCAGTTGCACATTATGCTCCTTACAAATTTTCACAATTCTATCCATATCTGCTGATAAACCATATAGATGTACGACCATTACTGCTTTCGGCGTATATTTCTTAAACGCCTCTTCAAGCGCAACTGGACTCATATTCCATGTTTCATAATCGCTATCGATAAAAACGGGTACTGCATTTTGATATATGATTGGATTAATTGTTGCGGCGAAAGTAAGAGACGGACAAAACACTATATCTCCAGCTCCCACTCCAGCAGCTTTTAATGCAAGATGGATTGCAGCAGTACCTGTAGTTAATGCGGCACCGTATCCAATTCCTACATATTTTGCTAACTCTTTTTCAAATTCATTTACATTTTTTCCAAGTGGTGCAATCCAGTTGGTATCAAATGCCTCCTGAATATATTGCATTTCATAACCTTCATCACTCATATGCGGTGATGAGAGATATATTTTATTTTCCATCTAATTTTTTCCTATCCTATTTTTTTCTTGAAAATATACCACTACTAAATTTATCTACTTTCATTTTATAAATTAATGGTTTTTAACCTTGTAAGGTTTTAGATTCTCATCTGAAATATTCAACACCTTTTCAATTTCTATTTCAGATTCAGATACATATGTATAAGTTGGTACGAGTCGCTTAATATACTCCTTTAATTCCTCGATATCTAACTTCGCCAGTTCTTCTTTCAATTGTATAAAAGATTTTTTCAATAATGCATAAGCAAAATCGCCTGAACTCCCAATAAATATTTTCGGATATTTAGTATTTTCTAAGCCTTCTTCTTCCATTAACAATTCTTCAAATAACTTTTCACCAGGTCTAAGTCCTGTAACCTCAATTTGAATGTCCTTATGTGGCTCTAATCCAGATAACTTAATCAAATCAATGGCAAGATCAAAAATTTTGACAGGTTCTCCCATATCAAGAACAAATATTTCTCCTCCATTGGCTATAGCACCTGCTTGAATTACAAGCTGAGAAGCTTCTGGTATGGTCATAAAATAACGAATTATCTCCATATGGGTAATGGTTACCGGTCCACCTTCACTAATTTGTTTCTTAAATAAAGGAATAACTGATCCATTACTACCTAGTACATTCCCGAATCTAACAGCTACGAATTTAGTCTTACTTGACTTCGCTAACCCTTGAATAACCATTTCACACATTCTTTTACTGGCACCCATCACATTAGTTGGATTCACAGCTTTATCAGTAGAAATAAGAACAAAACGTTCAACATTATATTCATGGGCTGCTTCTGCTACGTTCATCGTACCAAAAACATTATTCTTAATTGCTTCTTTTGGAGAATCTTCCATAAGTGGTACATGCTTATGTGCTGCCGCATGAAAAATAACATTTGGTCTATTACTTTTTATTATATCAAATATTGTATCACGTTCCCGTACAGATGCTATAAGAACATCTAGGTTAAGTTGATTTCCATATTGAGTTGAAAGCTCTTTTTGTATTTCATATGCATTGTTTTCGTATATATCTAAGATTATAAGCTTTTTAGGATTAAACTTAGCTATTTGTCGGCATAATTCTGACCCAATAGATCCTCCTCCTCCTGTAACCATGATAACTTTTCCTTCTAAATAAGAAGCTATCTCATGGACATTAAGATCAACTGGATCTCTTCCTAATAAGTCTTCAATTTCAACATCTCTAATTTTACTCATTGAAACTTTTCCGTCAATAATTTCTGTAATACCCGGTACAATTCTAACTTTTGCATCGCATCGTTTAGATTCTTCTAGAATCTCTTTCAAGTCTGACTTTGACGCTGTTGGAACAGCAACAATAATTTCATTAACACCATATCTCTTTGATACACTATAGATATCATGTCTATTTCCAACCACCTTAATTCCAGCAATAGTTTTTCCTAATTTTTGCTTATCATCATCTATATAACCAACAACTTGTCCATAAGTGTGCGGGTGATTTTTGATTTCATTTGCTACAAGACTAGCTGTCGATCCACATCCAATAATAAGTACATTTTTATCGTACTTATGTCGCCATATTGTTTGATTATGCTTAATCCTTCTAACAAACCTATAACTAAATCGCAAACCTCCAACTAGCATTATTTCTACCATTACAGATATAATATATATTCCAGGGTAAACGTTGAAGCCCATAAATATCATGTAAATTATCGAAAAAAAGTTGGCTGAAATAACTGCTCCAAGCACTTTCATTAATTCTTCAATTGAAGCATACTCCCATAAACTATCATATAGAGAAAATTGATAATAGAAAAAGATTTTTAACAACAAAATAATTATAATAATATGCTCATATTCCCGCATTAAATTACTAGGTATTTGACCTTCAAAATGCATATACATTGAGAATAGAAAAGCAAAGTTTATAATAAATATATCAATTAAAACCAAGTACATCATTTTCATTTTTATTTTCATTTTAATTACCTCCCAGTAAATCATCTGATTCAACTTTGAACAATGTTATTTATGCTTGTCTTATTTTCAAACATGTTCATTTTTATATAAATCCTATAATAAAATTCCATCTCATTGGGGATTTTAGCATAAAAAATAAACATATTTTCTTATGCCTCAAAGTCAATTCATTTATGTAGTTCATAATTATTTATATTTACCTCAAAAATATAAATCTTATGAATGGAGATTCCATTACTCAAAAGCTTGAGTCTACTATAAATATTTACTATCTTTTCTTTATATAATTTAAATCTGTATACTTATATTATATCTAGAAAGCTAATTTGTCAACATTTTTTGCGTAAATTTCCCCATTATTCTAATATTATTTTGTAAAAATAAGTCAATTCAAATCCCCTTTATTCTATCAATATCCGATTAAGGAATATAAATTTAGTATTTATACTCTTTTTCATATTTGCTTTGCAACATTCTAGCTCTCTTTTCCATAAATTCGTTTACATATCCTCTTTGCAGTAGGCGTAGCGGCTAGTCCACCTTCTGCCGTTTCTTTTAGGGAATATGACATTAAATCCCCTACTTTTTTCATAGCAAGAATTACTTCATCACATGGTATGGTGCTTTCTATGCCTGCTAACACCATTTCTGCTGCTACAAATGCATTGGCAACACCTGCTGCATTTCTTTTATTACACGGCACTTCAACCAATCCAGCTACTGGATCACACACCAATCCCAAAATATTTTTTAGTGCAATGGCACATGCATGAGCGACCATTTCTGGGGTTCCTCCTGCTAATTCAACAAGTGCTCCGGCAGCCATAGCTGATGCACTGCCACATTCTGCCTGACAGCCACCTTCTGCACCAGAAATGCTAGCATTATGCGCAATTACGATTCCAATTGCAGAAGCTGTAAAAAGAGCCATTACTATTTTTTCTTCCTCAATATTCTTTTCCTCAGCCATAGTGAATAATGCAGCTGGGAGGATACCACAGGCTCCAGCGGTAGGAGCCGCAACAATTCTACCCATGCAAGAATTAAGCTCTGCTACTGCCAATGCTCGTGCCAATGACATGCCAAAAGCATTCCCTAATAGACTTTTACCACTGTCGACATATTGTTTCATCTTGAAGGCCGAACCACCACTCATACCACTTGCAGATTTTAGATCTGGATTTAACCCCTCAGCTACTGATTGCTTCATAACCTCCAAACTATTTAACATGATCTTATATAAATCATCAGTAGATTTTTCTAATTCTTCTGCTTGTTGGTTTATTACTAACTCAGATATATTTTTATTAGAAGCCATTGCTTTATCTACAAGTTCTTGTATAGAATCGTATTTAATCATTCGTAAACCCTCTCCCTTATAATCGTTTTAACATTGTTGAACTTATGACATTGGGAAGCTTGGATATTTGTTCATTAAGACTTTCATTTTCTGCACCATCAATTTCTATTGCCATTACCGCTAAGCCACCACGTTCTTCACGACTTAACCGAAAATTTCCAATATTTACACCATTTTCCGCTACAAAACTTGTTACGGCTGCAATCGTACCTGGCGTATCTTTGTGCACTACAATCAATGTAGTGTTTTGACAGGATAGTTCAACTTCTAACCCATTAATGTTATTGATAGTGATATTTCCACCCCCAACAGATGCCCCTCTTACCGTAACAAGCTTGCCGCTTTTACCCGTCAAACGAATGAGTGCTGTATTTGGATGTGCTTTATCAAAAACAGTTTCTTCAAAGCTGATTTTAATACCTTCTTCTGCTGCTAATTCTAAGCTATGTCTAATTCTTATGTCATCCGGTAGCATGTCCATAATTCCACCTACCAATGCTTTATCAGTACCATGACCACGATAAGTTTTCGCAAAAGAACCGTGTAACAGAATATGAGCTTCAGCTACCTCTTCGTTTAAAAGCGTTCTTGCAACTTTACCAATCCTTACTGCACCAGCAGTATGTGAGCTAGATGGGCCAATCATGATGGGTCCAACAATATCAAACACGTTCATAAGATCTGCTCCTTTGTTTGAAGTTGTGTGTTAAGGTGACTTCAAATTACTTTTGAATTCATTTTACTACTAAAAGATTTACTTTACAAACTATAAATTAAAGTTATTTCTTTCGTTTAAAATAGCTTAAAAATAATAGACCTAGTACTAGGCAAACAGTTTTTATGGATAAAATGACCATTTCCTGTTCGTTTTTTATTTCTATTAGCATGTATTAATGAAATTTCATGATGATTGGCTAAACTTTTCATATAAATACAATTAGTCATTGTTACCTTGACTTTATTCATGTATAATAAAAAAAAATTAAAGAGAGAGGTTACACGATGGATTCAGTAAATATTACGAAGCTGATAGTCTTAAGTATCTATTTACTATGCATGATTGGTGTTGGTGTTATTACTTATAGAAAGACAAGCAATTTTTCAGACTATGTTTTAGGTGGTAGGAAATTGGGAAGTTGGACAACTGCCTTATCAGCACAGGCTTCTGATATGAGCGGCTGGTTATTATTAGGTCTTCCAGGAGCTGCTTATATTGGTGGTATTGAAGCAATGTGGATAGCAATTGGTTTGGCTCTTGGTACATACGTGAATTGGAAAGTTGTAGCGACGAGATTACGTAAATATACTGAGGTGGCTAAAAACTCACTCACCCTTTCGGATTTCTTTGAAAATCGTTTCAGAGATGATACTAGAATTTTACGTGTTGTTTCTGCGATTGTTGTTATTGTATTTTTTTCTATTTATACATCCGCTCAATTTGCTGCTGGTGCAAAATTATTCGAATTGCTCATGGGTATCCCTTATGTGGTTGCCTTAATCCTTGGAGCCTTCGTAATCGTACTTTATACTTTTCTCGGTGGATTTATGGCGGTTTCCACAACAGATGTTATTCAAGGTACTTTAATGTTTATTGCACTTATTATAGTTCCCTTTGTTGCTGTTGCAGAGCTTGGTGGTTTTGGTGCAACCTTTACGGCTCTTCAAGAGGTTGATACAAATTACTTAAATATTTTTAAGGCTACTGGAACCACCAGCAATATATCCCTTATTGCCATCATCTCAAGCTTAGCATGGGGACTTGGATATTTTGGTCAACCTCATATTTTAGTGAGATTTATGGCAGCAAAATCTTCAGATCACATCAAAAAAGCCCGACTTATTGCAATGATATGGGTACTGATTACACTTATAGCTGCTGTTTTTGTTGGAATGGTTGGTAGAATTTATTTTGCTGGTACAACAATGCCAGATCCTGAAAAAGTTTTCATGCACATGGTAGATGGAATGTTTATACCTATTATATCTGGACTTTTTTTATCAGCAATTCTTGCAGCAAGCATGAGTACTGCTGACTCACAATTACTGGTAACAGCTTCCTCTCTATCAGAAGATTTCTACAAACAGTTCTTTAGAAAAAATGCTAAAGATAAAGAATTAATCTGGGTTGGTAGAATAGCTGTAGCTCTCGTTTCTGTAATTGCGGTTATTATAGCAATTAATCCTAACAGCTCTGTTTTCGGCTTGGTTGCGAATGCATGGGCAGGCTTTGGCGCTGCATTTGGACCAGTTATTCTCCTTTGTCTTTTCTGGAAGAGAATGAATAAGTGGGGGGCAATGGCAGGTATGATTTCTGGTACGGTAACAGTTATCTTATGGATTACAATAGCTAAAAATATGACTGGTAGTATTTGGCAAATTTATGAAATTGTTCCAGCTTTTATAGTTGCAGTTATTTCGATTATCGTAGTTTCATTGATTACCAAAGCACCATCGAAAGAAATTATAGATGAATTTGAAAGCATTGAATTAACACAAATATAATAGTTCCGAATAAAATAAAGGCTCTTTAATTATGGCAAAAGCACTTATTGATGTTAACACTTTACACCTGCACTGCAGATTAGTTATCTGTTTGTGCACAATGTAAATGTTAATATGATAAGTGCTTTTATTTTGATGTAAATCAGAAAACCTCTTTCACCCTACCAACAATACCACCCTCTAGCATTACCTTAATGCCACGTGGGTGATTGGGAGAATTGGTCAGTATTCGTTGAACAATACCTTCTGTCAATTTTCCTGAGTTTTGATCTTGTTTTTGTACAACTTTTACTTTAACACCTTGTTTTACATTTACTCGCTTAGTTCCATCCATGATTTTTACGCTCCTAACTATTTTATATCAGCCCTAGTATATAACATTTTCTGTTAAAGTACAAACAGTTTTATGAACTTGATCTTGGATAGCGATATTGTTGATGCTTTTCGAAGGTATTGGCATATCCTAATAATTTATCTTCCGTAAAACTCTTTCCCGTCAATGTAATTCCCACTGGCTCATTTTCTTTTGCATACCCCCCTGGCAATGTTACTGATGGATAACCTGCTTTCGCCGCAATCCCAACTCCTTCTGAACCCACAAAAAGAAGGGCATCCAAATTGCTTTGATCAATTACAGCTTCAAGTTCTTTACCATATTTTATACTATCACTAAGCGCTTGCTGATACTTTTCCTCATAATCCTTTTGAAGAGCTAAACACCTTTCAAATATTGTCTGCCCATAGGGTGCTCTTACTTGTGTATTTTCATTGTTAAATTGTACAATTTCTTCTAGTGTTTTTACAGGCGCTATTTCACCTAAGCTCTCAAAATACTTCTTTAATGCTATAGGAAATTCATAAAACAAAACATCCTTGTTTATATTGTGAGGACTGTTGTTAATTTTAACTTCTATAACTGTTGCACCTAATTCTTCAAATTTAGCAACTGCTTTATAAAACATTTCAAGCTTTTCAGTTTTTACATTTTTTATAAACTCACCTTGAGGCAGCCCTAATTTAACACCAATTAAAGAAGCACCTTCTAAGGAATGCAAATAATTTGGCAATGAATGCTTCAATTGGGTTGAAGCGTCCCAATGATCTTCACCTTTCATAATATCAAGAACGATTGCCGCGTCTATTATATTTCTACTCATAGGGCCAGGTACATCTTGCGTCCAGGATATTGGAATAATGCCATATCTACTAGCAACACCAACGGTTGGTTTTACTCCAATAATTCCATTGCAGCTCGCCGGATCTATAATGGATCCAGATGTTTCAGTTCCAATAGCTACAGTACAAAAATCCATGGCTATTGCAACACCCGAACCCGAACTCGAACCTCCAACATCAAAATTACCATACGGATTTTTCACTTGCCCACCTAAAGTACTAAAGCCAGCAGGCATATGATCTGTGATAATATTAGCAAACTCCGTTAAATTCGTTTTTCCAATAATAATAGCACCCGCTTCTTTAAGCTTTTTAACAATGGTAGCATCATAATTTGCATAAAGATTTTCAAGGATTAGAGCACCAGCTGTTGTCCTTAGCTTCCCATCAAAATCAGCATTAATATTATCTTTTAATAAAATTGGAATCCCATGAAGCAAGCTTCTTCTCCCTCTTTCTCTTCTTTCTTCATCTAATTCAAGTGCTATACTCAAAGCATCTGAATTAATTTCAAAAACGCTGTTATATAAATGATCATATTGATGAATACGATCAATATAATATTGTGTTAGCTTTGTTGCTGACAACGTTCCTATTTGCATCTGCTCTTGTAGTTCTAATATATTAAAGTCTTTCATATTTACAAACTAAGCTCCTATTCATATTGGTTAGGTTCATTTATAGTTTGTTTCATCCTTTATATTTTAATTCCTTGATTTTTAATATATTCAATGTTACAAAACCTCCGCATTCGCTACGGTTTCGTAACCGAATGAAAGCTTTGCTTGCACATCTGTGGGGGCTTGAATCCCCTCCGATGTTGGAATTAGTTTTTCATATATTAATTTATTTATCCTTGTATCTCTTCAACCCCATGTATTTCAATCTCATACTGCTCTTCAATATCCTTCATTACAAGGTCCAATATTTGTCGACACAATAACCTATTATTTCCAACTACACCTATTCCAATAACTCCTTGATTTATCATATCATTTTTTTCAATTTCAGAAATACTGATATTATGCTTCCCTCTCATTCTGTTAATCATACTTTTTATAACACTTCTTTTATCCTTTAAAGATTGTGCATCAAATATTTTAAAAGAAACCTTAATCCCAAGTAACACCATTTATATCATCTCCTTGCCCTAATAATCTTCAATTAATGAACAACTATATCCATTTTACTCCAGTACAGCAATATTGGAAAGGCATATGGTATGATTTGCTTGTATGGAGTAATGAAAAAGCTGGCCATACTAATAATATCCATCATAACGAAAGGAGCTAAACATGAAAAATTTTGTAGATGAATCCAAACTAACACGCGCTATGAAAAATTATATAGATGAAAACAAACTGAAAAGAGTACCGACTGGGACTATTTTTGGCTATAGAGACGTCGTATCTGATGTTTTAGATACCGCCAGACATTCTAAATATGGTGAAATATTCAAGAACCAAGTAGAAGAGGGTTTGATTAAAGATGTAGCGATCGAAAAAGAAACTGACGCTAGAATGCTATACAGAAAGTTATGATTAACGTACTCATTCGCTAGATAAAAATTTTTTGAGAATAAATATTTCGCTCTCGGAGATAATAAAAACATAGCAATACTCGCAAATACAATATTGTTAAAAAACAACCTAAACGTCTAAAAAAACCAAAAGGAGAAACTCAATATGTACAATTTATATGTTGATAATGGTGTTATAATAAAACCAAACGTAATAGCTAAGGGCGACAGTACTACAGTTATATACAATGGTCTTCTTTACAACTCTGGAGCAGATGATGTTTATCTTCATGCTGGTTATGGAAACACATGGGATAATTCGAAAGATATAAAAATGACAAAAACCTATGATGGTTTCGAGGCAAGTGTTCCTGTTATAGGCAATCAACCCTTAAATATTGCTTTTAAAGATAGTGCTAATAACTGGGATAATAACTGCACAAGAAATTATACCTTTGAAGTTCAAGATAAATAATTTAAAATGAATAACCCTCCTAATAAATTTTAATAGGAGGGTTTTATTATATGTTACAAAACCTACGCATTCAGTTAAACAGTCATTTTCCAACTTGATTTCGCTAACCAGTCTTGTCGTTGTTCATAATCAGGAAGTATTTTACCGACCAGTCTCCAAAAAGATCGATCATGATTCAGATGTATCATATGACACATTTCATGAACAACTACGTAATCAATTACTTCCAGTGGTGCCATCGCCAACTTCCAATTAAAAGTCAACTGTAGTTTAGAATCGCAAGTTCCCCAGGTACGAATGCTATTATAAATTTGAATAGAACGTGGCTTTGTTTTGAAGCTGCTTTGATAAGCTCGAATACGGCCTTCTACTAAGGCCTTACACTGCTGATAATAAAACCGTTTTAGTGCCTGCTTGATTTTTTCATCTTCATGTTGTTTCACATATATAAATAACTTCTCTGTTTCTAATACGACATAATCTTGCTTGATTTCATGATCTTCTACGATCTGTATGGGATAGGTTTTTCCTAAAAAAAGAAAGGTTTCACCATGGTCATAAATTTTGTCCTTTTTTCCATCTGTTCGGTCTTTCATTTCTTGCGTCTTTTGCAGAATCCAATCCCACTTACTCTCCAATAATTTAAGCACACTTTCTTCAGAAGTCTCTTTTGGAACCCGAACTTCTATGTGTCCATAAATATCTATATAGATACCTGTTGTTTTACGTTTCTTATAAGTTAAATTAAAATCTATGGTCTCACCTAAAAACATATGTGTCATTATAATCTCCTCACTCGTCCCCTGCTTCTCTCATTTATGAATTCGATGCATAATGATTTCCTTCACATGATGAATGAAGTCCTCATGGGCTTTTTCAACGAAAAACATTGAGAGTCCACCCAATCCAACATGAGTACCAACTGCTACTCCCATCTGCATAATGAATATATCCCCTTTGAATCCTGTTTCAGTTATAAATTTCGCTTTGAGATTCTCTGCTTTATGCATATCCGATGTATAACCAATGATCACAAAATTTGTTTGATCATAATCAACCCGCTTTATAAATTCTTCAATATAATAATTTAATACCTGCTTATATCCTCGTTTTTTTGCAATGATAGCACCTTTTGTATTTTTCATTGACATAATAGGTTTAATGCTTAACATTTTACCAATCATTGCGCTTGTATTAGAAAGCCTTCCACTGCGAATTAAATTGTCTAAATCATCTACTGATAAATAATGCTTGATTCGATATTTTATTGCCTGACAGTACTCAATGAGTTGTTCAAAGGTATAACCTTTATCACGAAGCATGGCACATTTCATAATAAGCCATCCACTTCCGTGACTCATAGCCACTGAATCAATGACTTCGTACCGTATTTTTGATTCAGGATATTTTTCATAATAGAGATCTTTGGCTAATACTGCACCCTGATAAGATCCACTCGTTCCACTTGACATACAAATACATAACACCACTTCATATCCTTGCTCATCTGCTTCTCGAATACAAGTAATAAATGATTCTGGGCTGGGCATAGATGTAGTAGGAGGATTTTTGTAGGTTGCTAACTTGTTGTAAAATTCATCTGTTTCAATATCCATTCGATCTCTAAATTCTTGCCCATCAATCGTAACGATCAATGGTGCGATACTAATCTCATATTGTTCTAATATTTCTATGGATAAATCACAGGTAGAATCAGCCATTAATTTGATTTTCATTTGCACTCCCATCGTTGATAGTGAATTTAACATATTTTTATAATAATTATTATACATATTGATTGCCTAGTATATTGCTTGTATATTTTACCATCTGTACTGACACCTTTCAACCTTTTTCGCGTCTATGCTACATATATTAAAGGTTGACAAATAATAGCAACTTCGATAAAATGATTAATTAGCATATTAATCTAATATAATAAAAAGTTCTCACTTATTTTGTATAAATATAGCATATAAGATAAACAATGAAAAATAATGAATAAAAAAAATAAATGAGGTGTTTATATGTGGTTTTCAAAAACCCAAGAGGAAGTATTGAAAGAATTTGATATAAACCGTTTAACTGGACTTACTGGTGAGGAAGCCCAATTAAGGCTCGAAAAGTATGGCGAAAATAAGCTAAAAAGCAAACCTAAAAAAAGTTTGTTTTCCTTATTCTTTTCACAACTGAAAGATATGCTAATTTATGTTCTATTAGGAGCTTCTGTAATCACCATATTCATTGGCGAATATGTAGATGCAGTCATTATTTTATTGGTTGTTGTTTTAAATGCAGTAATTGGAGTTTTCCAAGAATATAAGGCCGGAAAGGCAATTGAGGCACTTCAGCAGATGACTTCTCCGAAAGCTCTTGTACGACGAGATGGAGAAGTGAAAGAAATTAATTCTGAAGAAATCGTTCCAGGTGATATCATTATATTAGATTCAGGTAGATTTATACCGGCAGATTTACGATTAATAGAAAGTGCGAATCTACAAATTGAAGAATCTGCTCTTACAGGTGAATCTGTTCCTTCTGATAAGAATGCAAAAGACCTTTTTAAAGATCTTAAAATATCAATCGGTGATAAGACAAACATGGCTTTCATGTCTACCCTCGTTACTTACGGTAGAGGGGAAGGTGTTGTTGTTGCAACTGCTATGGACACAGAAATTGGTAAGATTGCATCGATTCTCGATGAAGATAATGAAGAAATGACCCCACTTCAAAAAAGGCTCGATGAACTTGGTAGAATACTTGGATTTATAGCAATTGGTATTTGTGTTGTTATATTCATTATTGCCTTAATCCAAAAAAGAGATTTATTTGATATGTTCCTAACCGCGATTAGCTTGGCTGTTGCAGCTATTCCTGAAGGTCTCGCTGCTATAGTTGCAATTGTATTGGCACTCGGTGTTACTAGAATGTCTAAAATTAATGCCATAATAAAGAAGCTTCCAGCAGTAGAGACCCTTGGATCAGTTAATATTATTTGTTCAGACAAAACTGGTACTCTTACGCAAAATAAGATGACTGTTGTAAAGCACTATACACTAAACAACTTAAAAGAAGTACCGGGGGGAGATACAAAGCTTCAACCCAATAACGATGAAGCAAGATTAATCGAGTCCTTTGTTTTATGCTCAGATGCTACCTATGAAAATGGCCAAGGCACTGGTGACCCAACTGAAATTGCATTGGTAGTATTAGGTGTTAAATATAACCTTACAGGAACAGACCTAAATGCTAAGAACAATAGAGTTTCTGAAAAACCATTTGATTCTGATAGGAAGTTAATGTCAACCTTAAATGTAGAAGGAACTGGTTATCGTGTTCATACCAAAGGCGCAATTGACAATTTGTTGAATATTTCTACTAATGTTTTGTTAGATGGTAAGCTAGTTCCATTAACTGATGATATCAAAGCAAATTATTTGAAAATAACTGAAGACATGTCAAATAATGCTTTAAGGGTTCTTGGTGTAGCATTTAAGGATACTAATAGCGTGATAGAACCAGATGAAATGGAAAAAGATCTAACAATAATTGGAATCGTCGGTATGATTGACCCCCCAAGGCTTGAAGTAAAATCCTCTATTATCGAAGCAAAGGCTGCTGGTATTACAGCTATCATGATTACCGGTGATCACAAGAATACCGCAGTTGCAATTGCAAAAGAACTAGGAATCGCAGATTCCATTGAGCAGAGTTTAACAGGTGCTGAAATTGATGAAATACCCGACGAAGAATTTTCAAATAAAATCAATCATTATAGAGTGTTTGCGAGAGTATCTCCTGAGCATAAGGTTAAGATCGTAAAAGCCTTTAAAGCACAAGGAAATATAGTTTCTATGACTGGAGATGGTGTAAATGATGCCCCTTCCTTGAAATTTGCTGATATCGGTGTTGCAATGGGTATAACTGGTACCGACGTTTCAAAAGGTGCAAGTGACATGATACTAACAGATGACAACTTCACAACCATCGTGCGTGCTATCGAAGAAGGTAGAAATATTTATAATAATATTAAGAAAGCGGTTATATTCCTGTTATCCTGTAACCTTGGAGAAGTAGTTGCGATTTTTACGTCAATTCTCTTCTTCTGGCCAATACCCTTATTACCAACACAGATTCTTTGGATAAATCTAATTACTGATACCTTACCAGCAATAGCACTTGGTGTAGATCCTGGTGATAAGGATGTTATGAAGAAGAAACCAAGAGACCCTAAAGAAAGCTTCTTTGCAAGAGGCGCAGGCGCTAGAGCAATTATTGGTGGTACGTTAATAGGTACATTAACCTTACTAGCCTTTTACTTTGGACTAAATGAATTTGGATACAGCCTTGGATCAAAAAACATTCCTGAAGATGTATTAACCTATGCTAGAACAATGGCCTTCGTTGTACTTGCTGCTTCTCAATTATTCTATTCATTGACAATGCGAAACTCAACTAAGTCGATCTTTCAAGTTGGATTATTTACGAATAAATATTTAATTGGTGCGATTATTGTAGGTTTTATTCTTCAGTTTGGAGTTATATCAATTCCTTTCTTAGCAAATGCATTTAAAGTGCATAATTTAGGCTTACGAGATTGGGGCTTAACGATACTTTTTGCTCTGATTCCCTTGATTGTGAATGAAATCATTAAAGTATTTATGAGAGCTAGAAAGACAACTAATCTTGATTAATTTTCAACTTTGAAACACAAAGGCCTCCTAATGCAATCTTGCTTAAGGGGGCCTTTGTAATTATAACTTAAATGCTTTTACAATAATATCCATTTCAGCTGCTAAGTTATTCAATAGACTAGCTTCTGAAGTTAATTCTTCTAAGCTGGCTAATTGTTGCTGTACTGAGGCTGAAATACTTTCACTCGAAGCTTCATTTTCTTGTACTATTTTTTCATTTTTCCCAATATTTTCATCAACAGCTTCCATTTTGATGATTAAGTCTTTTAAATCTTTTGCATTATTTCTAACATCATTATCCACAATTATATTGGCTTCTTTGATAATTCCAAAATACTTTTGGGTCTTTTCTGCAATAACATTACCTTCGTTTATTTTTTGGACATTTTCTAACATTTGCAAGCCCATTTCTCTTAGTGATTGTTCAAATGTTTTTATTATATTTCCAATACTCTTTGCAAATACATCTGAGTCTGTTGCTAATTTCCTGATCTCTTCTGCTACTACAGCAAATCCTCTGCCTGCCTCACCTGCTCTAGCAGCTTCAATTGTGGCATTTAAAGATAATAGATTTGTCTGAGCTGAGATATTAGAGATAGAAGCTAATATTGAATGCATCTTTTCAGAACTTTTATTCAATTCTTCAACCGTGATGACTGTTTTACCAATCGTATTGGTAATCACATGCATTTGACCTACAAACTCATTGATATATGTAGTTCCATCATTCGCTAATTCTACTGATTTGTTAGCACTATCTAATATTTTTTGGTCATTTGAATCTATTTGAGATGTAATTTTATAGATATCTCTAATATTATCCATAATGTCCTTGATAGCATTGCTTTGAAGCTTGATTCCATTCACCATATTAATAATTTCGACCGATATCTCTTCTCCAGCTTTACTATTTTCTTCTGAAATGCTTGCTAGCTGTGAAGAAGAACTATGTACACTATTGCTCACTTCATTAATCATTGTCATGCTTCGTCTTATATTTCCAATCATCGTGTTAAACGCCTTTGCTAAATCGTTTATTTCATCATTCGATTTAACATATAATTCATTCACATTCAGATTCCCTTCAGCAATTAAAATGGCATTATTACGAACTTCTCTTAATGGTTTAGATATACCATTTACTATTTTCAACAAAACAATAATTGATACAAGAGAAACAAAAATAAGTATGCTACTATTTACCAAAACCATTGTATGAAAACCTTTATTGATCTCTTGCTTAAGTATGCTTACCTCTTCAAGCTGCAATAGTATGAACTTTTGCATATCAATCGTCGCATACTCACCTATTCTTTTCGAACCATCTTTCATTTCAATAGCTTTACTCATGTTCTTATCATTGAAATATGTCTCTGTCTCAACAACATTTTCTATTAAGGTATCCATTAATCTTTTTACAGCATCTAACGAAGATAATTTTTTAATATTATTCGTATAGGATTCTAATTCGTTCAAAGTACTTTCAACCTCATTTATATATTCATTATATAGAAAGCCCTCTTCCTTATAACTGTAAATGAGATAATTCGTTAATTCTTCATCAATCTTAACTAGATTTGTTATGATCGAATAGGACATATCAATTTCAGTTAGTACTTGATTGTATTTTACATTGATACTCATACTGTTCATGATCGATATGCCGTTTACAATACCTAAAGTTAGAATAATTACAATTACCATGGTGATTATTTTAACCTTTACCCCTATTTTCACCTTAACACGGGTATCATTCTTTGTGTTATGTTTTGCTTTATTCTTTGTGCTATTTTTTGCTTTATTCTTTGTGCTATGTTTTATGATATTTTTTGTGTTATTCTTTGCATTATTTTTACTCATGTTGAAACCTCCAATGGCTGTAATTGCAAAGTTAATTTTCAATTACCAAATAGGTATACTTATATCTTACCTAACTCTCTTTGTTTTCGCAAAAATAAATAACCATCGGAAGCTACAACAATAACCAAAATTGCACCAATGACTACACTTTGCCATTGTGGTTTTACCTCAAATAAATTAAAGCAATTGGTAAGTAGTGTCGTGAACAATACACCGAAGAAAGCACCAACTACAGAACCTTTTCCCCCTGCAAGGCTACCACCACCAATGATACAACTGATGATAATACTCATATGCATGCCTTGTCCCATATATCTATTAGCCATCTCATATCTAGCAGTTGCGAGAATTCCAGCAAGAGCAGACAAGGTACCACTTAAGATATAGGTCGCAATTTTAATTCTATCAACATTGAAGCCCATCTGTTTAGCAGCTTCCCTGTCACCACCAATATAATACAAGCGTCTGCCAGCTGGAGTGTATTTTAGAAACAACTGGAATGCTACTAGTAGAAATAACATAATCCAAAACATATGGTAGATCCCTAAAAACTTTCCGGTACCTAAGTTAATAAAGCTTTGAGAAAAATTCCTAAAACCTTCTCGGCCTTTTCCAACTAAAAGAATTTCTGAAACGCCTCTAACCATATACATCGTACCGATTGTAGCAATTAATGGATTGATTCCGATTTTTGCAACCAATAATCCATTTAATAGTCCGATTGCTGAACCTACAAATATCCCTGCTAAAATTGAAAGAAAAACAGATTGGCCATTTGTCAATAATGCTGCTGTAACCACTCCAGATATGCTCATGATCGAACCAACTGATAAATCAAAGTTTCCAGTAATAAGCAAGGCCATCATTCCAATAGCGATAATTACATTTGGAGCAATAGCAGTTTGCAAGGAATCTAAGTTATTGACATCCAAAAAAATCGGGCTCAATACACCCAACACGATAATAAGAATAAAACATAAAACAAATGCTACAAATTCACTTCTTTTATATACGTTCAACAAATTTTTCCACTTCATCTTAATAACCTCCATTCGTCCAATCTTATACTCTTTTATTCAATCGTGTATCCACAAATACCGCTACTATCAAAATAAACCCAACAATGACTTGTTGTATAAATGGATCAATTTTAAAAATAATCATACCATTAAATACAACAGCTAAAAAGATAAGCCCAAATACCGATTTCATGATACTACCTTTACCACCAAAAAGACTTGCACCACCTAGTACGGCTGCTGTAATCATAAGAAATTCTAAATTTTCGCCGGTTGTAACATCTGAATGCATGATTCTTGATGTTGCAAGAATTCCTCCTATAGCTGCTGTAAAGCTGGAAATTCCAAAAGTAATAATTTTTATCCTGTTAGATTTAATCCCATAAATTCTTGCTGTTTCAAGATTAGCTCCGACATAATACATTTTTTTAAAGATTGTAGATCTGCTTAGCAATATTTCTAAAGTAATCACACTTATAATCATAAAAAGAATGGTCCAGTGAACTTTTCCTACCTGAAATTTAATCAATGCTCGATAGCTTGCTGGGAAAAAATAACCTTGTAACTCGCGTATGTAAAGCCAATTGATCCCTTTGATTAAAGATAACATCCCAATAGTAACCATCATTGAGTTCACTCTAAATTTGGTTACTATGAAACCAGAGATGACGCCAAACAATGAACAGACTAATAAAGTAATGATCAAACTTAATGCAAAAGGCAAACCATTCATCATCAACATACCTAGTACTGTACCACTTAATCCATAAACAGCTCCCACTGACATATCAAGCTCACCCATGATCATTAAGTATGTAAATCCAATGATTGCAAAAAACTGTATGGATACTCCAAACAATATAGAATAAATATTGCTAAATTGTAGAAATGTGCTTGTTGTAATACTTAAGAAAATAACCAATACTAAAGTTAATAAAGCTATCGTGATTGTACCTAAGTCCATTTTAGTAAATAAATTAACTCTTTTATGATTCAATATTCCAATATTTTTCATCATACCACTCGCTCCTTTATTACTTCACCTACTGCTGCAAGAGCCATAATATTTTGTTCTTGTATTTCATTTCTCATCAATTCACCAACAATCTTCTTATTGCGCATAATAATAATTCTATCAACTAAACTAATTAATTCTGGAAGTTCTGAACTAAATACAATTACACCAACTCCACTATTCGCAATTTCTTGAAGGTGCATATGAATTTCCGTTTTGGCACCAACATCTATACCTCTTGTTGGCTCATTCACGATAAGACACTCGGGTTCTGTACCTAAGCATATAGATAGCATCAGTTTTTGCTGATTTCCCCCACTCAAAGAAGAAGGTACTGCAAGTACAGACGAAATGACGATTGAGAATTTTTCAATATATTTATTGGTGTATTCTTTAATCGCTTGTTGATTTAAAAATGACAGTTTGGATAATTTCTTAAGTACTGGAAGCGACATATTTTCAGTTGCTGGCATTTTTAATAATAGCCCAGCATTTTTACGATTTCCATTCAAATACAAAATTTTTCTATCAATTAAATCTATAGGGGTATACTTACTGATAGTCTCACCTTTAAAATGCAAGGTTCCTTTATCTTTGCTTTCTAAGCCAAATATCATACGTGATACATCCTCTGTACCCGATCCCTCTAAACCAAAAAATCCAATAATTTCACCTTTATGTAACGTAAAGCTAATATCTGTAGCTGAGTGTTTCTTACATAAATTTTCTACCTTCAATAGAATTTCATTATGATTTTCCTCAATATAATTCTTCTTCATATAAATACTATCTTGTAAATTTCGACCAACCATTTTACTTACTAACACATTCTCATCAAGATTCTTATCATTTTCTAAGGTGCAAATATATTCACCATCTCGAAGTACTGTTACTCTATCACTTATATCTAGTATTTCATTGATTCTATGAGAGATATAAATAATGGTTAGTCCATCGTCTCTTAACTTCTTTAAGGTTTGCATCAATCTTTCTGCCTCTTTATTGTTTAAACTCGAGGTTGGTTCATCTAATACAATAATTTTATTCTCAAGACTAATTGCTCTCAATATCTCTACCATTTGTTGTTCAGCTACTGTTAATGAATCCATTTTACTACTTGGATTCAAGTTTAATTTCAAGATATCCTGACACCTATTCGTCTCCATGTACAATCTCTTTTTATCTATTCCTCCAAATCTATTTCTAAAGTTACAATCAGGAAAGATATTTTCAGCTACAGACATATTTTCAAAAATTGCCAGTTCTTGATGAACCATAGATATACCAAGTTTATGTGCATGTTTGGGAGAGAAAAACGCAATTTTTTCGCCCTCAAGGTATATATTCCCACTATCAGGTGCTTGTTCACCTGCAATAATCCTCATCAAAGTACTTTTTCCAGCACCATTTTCTCCGAGTACGGTATGGATTTCACCTTTTCTAATATCAAAAGAAACACCTCTTAAAGCTTGAACAACCTCATAATTTTTACAAACATTTTCAATCACTAAAAAATTATTATTTGTCATTATTTATCCACCTATTATCCTTTTCATTGAATTAAAGATAAAAAGAAAATGAAAAGAAGGCTGAACACTCCTACAGCCTTCTTGATTTTATTACTCTCTAATTGTAAAGCTCTTTTCCTTTAGGAAATTCTGGAAGATTCTCATATAAAAACTCTTCTACATTCTGTTGATTTATAACTACCGTATGTTCATATATCGTTTCTGGCACAATGTTAATTCCAGCCGCTTTATTGTCTCTTGAAACCGGTACATTTGATAATCCAATTGTTTGATCGTTATATGCTTCTAATAGTAAAATTGCCATATAAGAGTCAGTAGCTGTCTTGTTGATAATTGTTGATCTAATCAATCCTTTTTGGATATATTCAATTGTTCCAACTTCTCTATCATGAACGACTACTGCTACATTTTTCGGATCTATCTTAAGTTCTTCCATTGCAATACCGATACCTGTTCCTGAACTTGAATCAAGTCCTACAATTGCTGTTAAATCTTCATAATTGTTAAATGCTGACTTTGCAGCTTCTATAGCAGTTTCTGTATTTGCTTTGTCATCTACCTTACTTAATAATTCCCATTTAGTCCCTTTTAAGCCATCCATCAAACCTCTAAATTTATCATCCGTGTTTGACGCACCCCAATTTCCTAAAGCCACTAACTTACCTGTATCACCTGCTTGATTAATGAGTTCCTTTGCAGTATCAATCCCACATTGATAATTATCTAATCCTATGTATGTCATTACACCTGAATCTGGTACATTTGACGTAGTTGCAATAACTGGAATTCCATCAGCCATAGCTCTTTGAATAGCTGGTACTTGAGCAGAATCCCACAGCATTGTTATAATTCCATCAGGTTTTTTAGCAATTGCTTGTTCCATTGCTTCAGAAGTAGCTTTGCTATCGAACCCATCAGGTCCCATTCTTACTATTTCCACATCAAACATTTCTGCAGCATATTCAAATCCCTTATGTGCATCAATTAAATAAGGATGACCTTGAAAACCAGCTACAAAGTAATAAACTCTTTTTTCTTTCACTGCTGTAGAATCCCCCGCCTTTGAATCCGATGAAGTCACTGCAGTTTCTTTGTCGTTTTTACACCCTGTAAAGGTTAGTGAAAAGAATACAACTAATAACGTAAATGCGATCATTTTTTGAAATAAATTTGATTTTTTCATTTCTTCCTCCTTAAATTTTTTAATCTATCAAAACATATAGTTTTATATGATTTGACTGGTTTCATTTTCCTTACCTTATTCAATGATGCACTAAATATGTTTAATAATACCTGCATCCATTAAGATATTACTTCCGTTGATTCCATCATTAGCAGCTGTAAAAATAACAGTCATTGCAACTTCTTCCGGAGTTAAAAATCTTTGAAGTAATGATGGTGAATCAGTCCCATTCGCAAAATATTCTACTTTTGCTTCTTCTAAAGTCAAACCATCTCTTTTCGCAATTGTTTCAAGATAATCTTTTACCCCAGGCGTCATCGTTGCTGATGGTAAAATACTGTTTACAGTAACCTTGGTTCCCTTAGTCATTTCCGCTAATGACTTAGTTAATGATAAACCTGCCGCTTTAGAAGCTGAATAATGGGCCATATCCTTATTCGCTCTAATACCAGCTTCACTACCAATATTAATTATTTTCCCAGAATTTCGTTTCAACATATTTGGTAGTAATAACCTTGCTAATCTTACGATACTAAGTACATTGACACTATATATATTCATCCAAATTTCATCTGTTAGCTCTGCGAAAGGAACAACCCCGTAGATTCCAACATTATTAACAAGAATATCAATATCACCGTCTTTGATAGATTCCATGTAAAGTAGCTCTGCTCCATCTAATGTTCCTACATCTGCTGCAATTCCTTTGACTACTGTTTGAGGATATTTTTTTTGCATTTCACTTACAGCTTTTTCTACCTTTTCTTTTGAACGACTATTGATAATTACGTTTGATCCTTCTTTTAGAAAAGCCTCTACTATTGCAAGCCCAATACCATCTGTTGAACCAGTCACTACCACCTTTTTACCTTTTAGATCCGTTTCCATATTACAACCTCCATTTGAATTCCAACTTATTTTTTTACTGAGTTGCTTTCTTGAAATTCTATTTTATATATGATACATAAAATAGTATTTTATTCTATACCCTTATTATATATTATACCTAACTTTAGTCAAGTACTTACTTATTTGTTAGGTAACTAACCTTTAGGTTAGAATTCTATTCAACAATGTTTTTCAAAAACACCAAGTATTCTTTTATGTGAATCTTTAACATATTTATTTTCATCCTATTAATATTACGGTATACTGTGCTATAATTGCTATAACTGTAAACCATTGTCTCGTTAGGAAGGTGTAATATATGATTGAATATAATTCACATAAATATGTATGTCACTTAGATTTAGGTATTGATTTCATACGTGGCAAATGGAAAGCCGTCATTTTATGCCATTTAAATGATGGTCCAAAAAGATTTTTGGAACTTCAAAGAATAACTGTTGGTGTAAGTCAAAAGGTACTAAATGAGACATTAAAACAATTAGAGCAAGATGGGCTGATTAAAAAAATTATTTTCCCTGAAGTACCACCAAGAGTAGAATTTCAATTAACCAAAATGGGCAATGACCTCTTCCCTATATTAGATTCACTTCAAAAATGGTCAGAAGCATATTTTTCACATATTAGCCATATTGCTAAATAATTTTTAATCAATATAAAAGAGCCATTTCAAATAATGATTTGGCTCTTTTACAATAATTGATTCTTAATCTATCCTCTCATTTCATATGCAATCTTCTCACAATGTTTGAGAATATCTCCAGTAATATTAACATCAAACACTTCAGCAATTACTTGTGTCCATCCATGAATAAAGTAAATCCATCCATCTTCAACATACAATTGCTTTTGCGCATTCTGTTTCTGAGCTTGATACATAAAAATTAAATCACCACGATAATTTAACTCCCAAACTAAACTATGATGAGGAAAAACAACTTGATCACTTAGAGGTGATCCCGGTCTATCTTTGCCCAATCCTGTGGCATTAATAACCAATGAATAAGGTTTGATTCGACTTAGTAATCTATCATTGTCTTCCGGAGTAACCCCTTGTACAAATTCAAAAACCACTTTATCATGAATACCTTTAAGCTTTTCTTCTGCCTCTTTTAGTCTTGGAAGGCTTCTGTTTGCAATAACTATTTTCGTTGGAACATCATCCCCAAATTTTGCTTGAGTTAAATGTGAACTTATAGCCAAAGCACTACCACCAGCACCCATTATGAAAACCTCTCCATTATTTTTAGACCAAAATCCTTTGGGTATAAATGCTTCCAATGCTAATCCACTGGAAATTGGATCTTTTGCATGTCCACGTAGTTGGTCACCTCTTTTAGAAATACAAGACAACTCTCTAAACCTTATTGCATGAGAATCGAGATAATCAAACATATCTTCACATGCTTCAAATAAATCCAGTTTATGCGTTGTTACCAAAGCTCCTAATGATAACTCATCATTTTTAATGAAACTTACTACATGACGGTAGTCTTCTTTCTCTGCATGAATATCAATATCTATGCCTTTAATGATTGCATTATTTAATCCTAAGGCTTCTTTTGCCCATCTTGGAAAAACTGTCATAATCGAAGACTTCAATGTTGTTACACCAATAAAATAAAACGTTGGTTGTGTTGCTTTTGCTGGTAAAATTACACTCATCATTATTCTCCTTCTGATTTAATACTTAGTGCATTTTGTGGATTGTATCTTACAAATTGTTTTATTGTTTCTTCATTTATCCCATTCTCTTTTAAAATATCACTGAATTCTAACAGTATAAAGCTTAGTCCAACCTTGCCACCATACGACTTCATTCTAGCTCTGGTAGTATCAAGCCCTAGCAATATCTGTTTGTCATAGCCTAATTCACATAAATCTCCCAACCATTTAGCTTCTGCTTCATTGCTGTGATACTTATAGCGTGCAATTGTATCACATTGTAGATAAACACCTTGCTTTAAGGCATTGATTGCATATTGCTTATGATCAATACAGCGATCCATATGTGCTAATATGATATGATTTGCTTTTACACCACAGTCTTTTAAATAGGAAATCAATTCATCTGCTGTTTCTGCGTTTTCAATATGACATTGGATTGGGGTACCTGTTTTAATGGAAACTTCTGCTGCCGCAGATAATAGTTTCTCATACCTGCTATCTATTCCCTTTTCATCAATAGCCGTCTTAATCATTCCTGCTCTACTTGTAGTTTGAAGTGATGAAAACTCAACTTCAGAATTTTCATACATACCCGTATTGATTTCACTTAACATTAACTCAGCAAAACCGCTTTTTGATATATTATGTATCCAATGATTCTTTCCATAGAAAATCAATTTATGAAAGCCTGTTGATGCAATGATATGAACACCTGTCGCTTGAGAAAGCCTTTCCAGTTTCTTACTATCTCTACCACATCCTACCGGTTGTGCATCAACAATCCAGTTTCCTCCATTATTATGATAATCTCTTACTTCTTCATAGGTTTTATCATAACTATCAATACATAATAGAGGGTTAATCAACTTAGATTGTCTACTAAGGATAAATAAATGTTCATGGCATTGGCAATAATCAAGGCAATTAGCTTCCAGATCACCTAATACAGTTCGTATAATCATTTCAACTTTAAAGCTCCTCTTGCTTCTTTTATCCTTTCAATAAATAGCTTAGCCGTCTTAGTAATCTCTTCATAATTTCCTGTTTTTGCTCCAGCTGTTAAACTACTTCCTGCACCACATGCTACTACGCCTGCTTCTATCCAATCTTTAATATTATCTACTTCAACACCACCCGTTGGCATCATTTTAACCTGCGGCATTGGTCCTTTTACGGATTTTATAAATTGCACACCAAGAATATCCCCAGGAAATGCTTTAATAATATCTGCTCCATATTCCATCGCTTCAACAATTTCTTTCATCGTCATACATCCTGGCATATATGGAACTCTATATCTATTACATAATTTGGCAGTCTCTTTATTAAAACTTGAGCTAACGATATATTGGGCACCACTTAAAATAGCAATTCTTGCAGTTTCAGGATCCAATACTGTGCCAGCACCTAAAATAATTTCATCTTCCGTATAGGTTTTAGAAAGTTCAGCAATAATTTCACTAGCTCCTGGAACTGTGTAAGTGATTTCTATTGCAGCCACACCACCATCTATACAAGCTTTTGTAATTTTTTTAGCTTGATCTGCGGAGTCCGCTCTTACTACCGCTACCAATCCTACTTCTGAAATTCTTTGAATAACTCTTTCCTTATCCATTTTCTCTCCTTAAGCTAATGCTTTAATCAAGTTTTGCGCAGCCATCAAGCTCATATTATCAATAGCTTCATTTGAAGAAGCTGCACAATGTGCTCCAACTATCAAATTATCAAGTTCCATTAACATTAGATTCTTTGGTGGTTCCGTTTCAAATACATCCACACCTGCTGCCATGATTTTATGATTTTTCAAAGCATCGTAAAGCGCATCTTCATTTACAATACCTCCACGTGCAGTATTAACAAGGATAGTTGTTTTTTTCATCATTTCAAATTCTTTATAATCAATCATATGATGTGTATCCTCATTAAGCGGTAAATGTATGGATATAAAATCTGCAGTTTTATATATAGTCTCTAAATCTGTATACTTCACATGATTCGCTTTCGCATAATCATCATCTTTAAATAAATCAAAAGCCAAGACATTCATATCAAAACCCAACGCTCTTTTTGCAACACCTTTACCAATTGCACCAAGTCCTATGATTCCAATGATTTTATTGTTCATCTCAGAGGTCTTTATTTTTTTCCAATTACCCTTTCTGCACTCTTTATCAATAAAGGTAATCTTTCTTGTCAAATCTAGCATTAAACCAAATGCATAATCTGCAACTGCATCAGAGTTTGCTCCAACAGTCCTTAAAACTGGTATATCCAGCTGCTTGGCATAATCAATATCAATGTTATCTAATCCCACACCATATCTTGATATGACTTTCAGCTTTTCTGCAGCTTGAATAATCTCTTTGTCAAATGGGTCAACACCAAGAATAACACCATCTACATCTTTGATTAATTCTTTCATTTCTTCTTTTGACATAATTCTATCATAAGGATTATTTAACAATTCATAGCCCTTATCAAGAAGCATTTGCCTTGCTACTTCACTGCTCTGGCTAAAAGAGCGAGGTGTTATCAGTATTTTATACGCCATAATAACGCTCCTTTACTATGCTTTCCACTTAGGATTATCTATGATTTCAGGTTTACCATCTTTTTCAACAATGAGCTTTCTAAAGCCTTTTGACTCAATTGTTCCATAATCATGACCCGCATCAGCTCTAAAACAAAAAAATGTAACCAATGGTGTTTTTCCTGAATTAATGCTTCTATGTGCCCATCTTGCTGGAACATACACTGCTTTACCAGCTTCTAATTTGTCTGCCTGCCATTCACCCTCAGGTGTTTCCATAAGCATATATCCTTCACCACTAATACAGTAATATACCTCTGCAGTTTCTAGAATTGTGTGAAAGTGACCTTTGGTCATAAAGTATTCATTGCCTACTTTACCCGGATATGTAATACTTGTTCCATATAATAGATCTTCTTTTACTTCCTCAAAGCCCATTTCGGTAAAGTCATAAATCTTCGGATCTTTATCTTTCAAAATATTCTCAAAGGCCTTTTCATCCGCAAACATACCCTTCATGTTTGATAAGTACCTTTCTGTTACCTTTTCATTCGTACCTCCTGTCTTTAAATCAAAACTTGAAACAAATGGTTTTTTAATCATTGCTTTCATCCTCCTATAAAATAATTTAATTGTTCACGAAAATAATCTTATTAAATTCTATTGCCCTCTCGCCGAGTTTTTCAAATACCTTTGGGGCCTCTGATAAGTTGAATTTATGAGTTATTAGTTGACTAACCTTTAGTTTTCCTGCAGAAATATAATCTAATGTAGCTCTCCATTCAACTCCTGGAAAAGGCGCTGAATAGCTATTCCAGGATCCGAACACTTGAACTTCACCTCTTACAATTCTTTCAAAGGTTTTAGGAGGTAGTACAATATCTTTATGTGCTGTTCCAAGAAATAAAATACGACCTAAATCCCTAGTAGTTCTAAAAGCCTGCTCTTGCGTAATATTCGACCCTGCTGTTTCAATCGTTACATTTGCACCTTTTCCAGTAGTAATTTCTTTAATAGCTTCTACTGGATCACCTAAGAGTGAATTGATACAAATGTCTGCACCAATCGCAATCGCTTCCTCGAGCTTTTTATCTAAGATATCCACGGCAATAACCTTTGTCGCTCCCATTATTTTAGAGAATTGAATCGCAAGTTGACCTATTGGCCCGCAACCTAATACAACAACCGTATCACCTGGGTTTATTTTTACATTAATCATGCCGTGAAGCGTTACTGCTGCGGGCTCTACCAATGCGCCTTCTTCCGTTGATACATTGTAAGGCAATTTAAGAATATTCTTCTCTGGAGCAACAACATATTCTGCAAACGCTCCATCTCTCCTAGAGCCGATAAAATCATAGCTTTCGCATTGACCATAATGCCCTTTCACACAAGCTTCACAAACCATACAAGGTAGCATTGGAGCTACAACTACTTTATCACCAAGTTTAATCTCTTTTACACCTTCTCCTACTGATTCAACCGTTCCACTGAACTCATGACCCGGTATGGTTGGAAAAGTATATGTACCTGTATGAAGTACTCTGCTAATATCTGATCCACATATACCTACTTCGTGGACTTTAATAAGCACATCATCACTGTTTTTCACTTCTGGTTTTTCTACTTCTTCATATCTCAAGTCACCTGGTGCATAGAGCACTGCTGCTTTCATTTTGGACATATTTTTCACCTCAAATATCTTTATGATTATTCATTCACTATCAACGCTTTTAACCCTTCACCACTGGCCGCATATTCAAATGCAGCATTGCATTCATCTATTGTAAATTTCTTGGTCACTATTGGTTTTAAATCCATTCTGTCAGATGCAGCAATATAAATGGAATGAACTACATCTTGCAAACTTGATCCAGTTGTACCTAAAACAATTAGCTCCTTATAGTGAATCAAATTGGTATTTAAAGTCACTTCTTCTTTTCCTTTAGGCATACCACCAAAGAAGCTAATTCTTCCATGGACTGCTGCAATTTCTAATGCTAATTGTTGTATCGCTGGTACGCTATTGGCTGTAATAACAACATCTGCGCCTAAGCCCTTCGTTTCTTTGTTCATTACTTCTTTTAAGTCTGTTTTCATTGAATTAACTAAGAGATCTGCTACACCCATCGCTTCAACCTCTGCAAGTCTGCTATCAATAATATCAACCATTATAATCTTTGTTGCTCCAGCAATTTTATTGATCATAGCGTGAAGAACACCAATTGGTCCTGCACCAATAATAACTACTGTATCCCCTGGTTTTGTGTTCAGTGCTTTATAACTGTTATAGCAACATGATAAAGGTTCACATAAAGCTGCTTCATCATATGATAAATTTTCCGGGATAAGCATCACATTTCCAACCTTTATAGCATGTCCAGGCACTTTCATATACTCTGCGAATCCACCATCCCAACTAATTCCAAAAGCCTCATAGTTTGCACAAAGCTGATTAAATCCTTGTTTACACATTTCACATTTACCACATCCAACATTTGGTGGAATAACAACCCTTTGTCCAATTGTGTAGTCTTTGACATCAGATCCTACTTCAACTATTTCACCTGAAATTTCATGACCAAGAATCCTTTTTACTCCCTTTGGAATTTTAAAATGCCCAAATTTATAAATTCGAATATCTGTACCGCATATCGCACAGGCTTTCACTTTAATCAAAATTTCATCTTTGCTAATTTTAGGTTTTTCAATTTCCTCAGGACGTATATCACCTATTCCATAATAAACAGCTGCTTTCATAATAATTCTCCTCTGTAAATCAATTTACATGTTGCTTAACTTTCAACAGCAGTATCAAGTTGTTGATTGTTAAGCGTTTACTGTCATTTGTTTTCATTATATATCGTTGACTGTTATTTGTCAAGCGTTTGTAATCGTTTAACATCGTATTGTTGTTGTTTTCTGTCACTTCGCTTCTTATAAACAAAAAAGGACATCTCTCGATGTCTCAGGTTGTTGATAATTTATTTATCAATGAACGAAACAGAGATAAAAGCATTTTTTCTTCTAGATAAATACGAAAGGCAGTAAGTGTTCATTTTTCGCCTGACCGGCCGAAGGGTAAGGCCAGAAAAATGAACACTTACTGCCAATAATGAAAACACCTATCAGAAAAAATGCTTTTATCGACAGTCTCAAACAGCTATCAATATCTCTAAACTTTCACATAGTAAAAAAAATCGCAACCTTACAGGCTACGACTTATTCTATATTTCAATTTGATGACTCATTCTATTTGCTTACTTCTAAATCAACACCAGCATCGGCAAATTTCGAAATACTTTCATTACCAAGCATTTCGTCAGTAATAATCAAATCACATTCTAAAACCTCAGAAAACTTAGCAAAGGATGATTTACCGAACTTCGTGCTATCACACAATACAATAACCTCATCACTAATACGAATTATTTCTTTTTTTATCGTAGCTAACTCCAAGTTAGGTGTCGACAATCCCTTTGATACACTAATTCCATTTGCGCCAAGGAAAGCTCTATCTGCATTCAGATCTTTTATTGAGCTAATCGCTAATGGGCCGATAACACAGTGAAAATGTCTTCTCAACTGCCCGCCTAAAAAAATTACTATAGCATCCGAATTTTCATCTAGATAATTTGCAATCTTAAAATCATACGTTATGACAGTTAAGTTTTTTTTGGTTGGTAAGAGTTTAGCTAGCTCATAGGTTGTACTACCCGTATCTAAAATAATAACATCATCATCTTGAACATAATCGATTGCTTTCGAAGCAATTTGCTTCTTCATGTCAATATTTTCAATCTCTTTTTCATATGAGTTTGGTTCATAGATCATTTTTTTATTACTAATTGCTCCTCCATGCGTTCTTTTCAAAAGCCCGATTGTCTCTAATTCCCGAAGATCACTACGCATCGTTGCTGGAGAGACTGAAAAATGATCACAGAGGTCTGCAACGGTTTTTTTCATTTCTTTATTCAATAGCTCAACTATAAGTTGCTTTCGTTCATCCACGAATATTTTTTCATTTGCCATATCATTTAATCCTTTCGCATTTTATAGCAATTCTATCTTGTATCCTTTAAGGCCTTATAGGTTTTATCTAAATACTCTAATGTACTTTCAAATTTTTCACTGGCATAACAAGCATACAATAAATCAACTATTAAGATTTGTGCTGTTTTGGATGTAGTTGCTTCCCAATATAGTGCTGAGCCTTCATCTGATGTCTTCGTAGATGTAAATAAAGAAACATCTGCATAATTAGTAATAGGTGACTCTTCGAAAGATGTGATTGCAATAGTTGGCGTATTGTTGAATTTAGCAACTTTAAGCGAATTAACAACGGATTTGGTTCTACCAGAATTACTAATTCCTATAACAACATCCCTTTCAGTACTAATCGCTGAACACATCAATTGTATACTCTCATCACTAATTAAAATGCACTTTTTACCTGCTCTAGTAAATCTCATAACACCCTCCATTGCAGCAATGGATGATGAACCCATACAAGTAAAAATAATCGTATCCGCATTTTTTATTAAAGAAACCGCCTTGTCAATTTCTGATAAATTCACTCTTTCTTTTGTTTCTTTAAGGGTTTGAATATTTCGTTGAATAACCTTCTCAAATATAATTTCACTTGTATCAGTTTTCATAATATCTTCATAAATATAGCTTTGCTCTGAACTATCATTTTTATTGTTTTTATCACTTGATGTAAGTATTTCAACAAGCGCAAATTTGAAATCTCGATAACTTTTGTAATTTAACTCCTTAACAAAACGTGTTATTGTCGATTCAGCGACTTGACATTCAGTTGAAAGCTCCTTAGTAGTTAATAGTTTGCTCTCATTGGGATGTTTAAGAACATATTCTCCGATTCTTTTTAGCGCTGGATTAAAATATGGCATTTGCCTATATATTCGTACTAATACGCTATCTTCCTCTACGTTTTTAACGTTATTAACCTTCTTCATGCCCACACCTCAATTTATTTGTAGTATATATATTGTATTATTGCATAATTATATTGTTATTTCAATACTTCATATGGAATAAACGCATCGTTATTGTCGTATTTATTAGAATCTTTAAACAAAAAACCAACTGCTATAAAATACGGGGAATAAATATGTAATCATAAGAAAGATAACGCTTCCTTAGATTAAACTAAAGTAAGCGTTATCTTAAGTTACCTATCACAATAAACTACATACAATTCATAAACTAATGTTCAATCCAATTAGTCGTTCTATCAACTGCTCTTTTCCAACCAGCATATAACACTTCTCTGCCTTCTTCATCAAGATTTGGTTCGAACTTTTTGTCAAGCTCGAAAGAACATATCAAATCATTTTTATCTTTCCAAAAACCAGTTGCTAGTCCAGCTAAGAAAGCAGCACCTCTTGCAGTCGATTCAATAATTTTAGGCCTTATCACTGTTACGTTCAATATATCTGCTTGAAACTCCATCAAAAAGTCGTTAACACATGCTCCTCCATCAACTTTTAATTCAACTGTTGGGATTCCTGAATCCTTTTCCATCGAATCGATAACGTCACGAATCTGATATGCAATTGATTCAAGTGTAGCTCTAATAATGTGGTTTTTGTTCGCTCCTCTTGTCAATCCTAAGATTGCTCCTCTTGCATATTGATCCCAATAAGGTGCTGAGAGACCTGTAAAAGCTGGAACTACATAAACACCATTCGTGTCTTTCACTTTTCTAGCACAAATTTCCGAATCTTTTGCATTATCAATTAGTTGCATTTCATCTCGTAGCCATTGAACTGATGATCCTACCGTATACAACAAACCTTCTAAAGCATAATCTATTTTTTTGTCAATTCCCCATGCTATCGTAGTTAATAAACCTGATTTTGACTCGATTGGCTCACTTCCAGTATTCATTACCAATGAGCCCCCAGTGCCATATGTTGCTTTTGTCATACCTGCTTCGAAACAGGTTTGACCAAATAATGCACTTTGCTGATCACCAATTAAAGCAGCAACAGGTATAGAAGCATTAAAAAACGACTCTTTATTGGTCATGCTATAGACTTCACTCGATGACTTCACCTGTGGTAACATGGATTTCGGGATATCTAATGCACTAAGCATTTTTTCATCCCATTCAAGTGTGTTTATGTTAAAGAGTAATGTTCGTGAAGCATTAGAATAATCCGTAACATGTGTACTTCCACCTGTTAACTTCCAAGTAATCCAAGTATCGATTGTACCAAAAATCACATCACCTAATTCTGCTTTTTCTCTGACACCTTCAACATGATCAAGTATCCACTTGATCTTTGTACCAGAGAAATAAGCATCAATGAGTAGACCCGTGTTTTTCTTAACATACTCATCCAATTTCATTTCTTTTAGTTCTTCACAAATTCCTGTCGTTCTTCTATCTTGCCAAACGATAGCATTCATCACTGGCTTGCCAGTTTTTTTATTCCAAACTACTGTAGTTTCTCTTTGATTGGTTATCCCTATTGCTTCAACATCATTTATAGATGCTCCTATATTCTTAAGCGCATTTTCAACAGTAGATAATTGTGCATTCCATATTTCTATTGGATCATGCTCAACCCAACCTGGTTTAGGGTATATTTGCTCGAAATCTTCATATGCCATTGATGAAATATTCCCACTTTTATCAAAGAGTATGGTTCTCACTCCAGTTGTACCACAATCAAAAGCCATAATATATTTTCCCAAAACCTTACCTCCAATACAAATTAGTGATTAAATTATACAGAATTTATTTATACTTCCATACCGTATCTATGTATTTTGTGAGTAGGATATAATGAAACTGTTGGAATTGTAACATCCGGTGTTCTTGTTGCTACATAAAGTGTAATTTCTGCAACGTTCTCAACGTCTATACAACTTGAATGAATACCTTCTTTAAGCTCTTTTTCATCTAACCAACCTTCAACATAGGCGGGAAGATCTCCATCATATATTCCTGAATCAATTACTTGTGTCATTGGCGTTTTTACATGAGAAGGATTAATAACAGTAACTCCTATGTTTTTATCTTTTCCTTCAAGTAATATATTCTTACTTAATCCTAACATCCCATGCTTAGAAGCTCGATATGGACTATGTCCTGGGCAAGATGCTACTTTTGTTGAAGATGAACCCATATTTATTAATCTTCCACCTGTTTTTTGCTTTTCCATAATTCTGAATGCTTCTCTACAACATAAGAATACACCTGTTAAATTTGGACCAAGCGTCTTGTTCCACTCTTCTAAAGTTGTTAAACTGATAGGTGGTGATAACGAATCTCTTCCAGCACTATTTACTAACAAGTCAAGTTTACCCCATTTATCCATTGCCAACTTGAAAAAATTAATAACTTGTTGCTCATCTGATACATCTGCATTTGCATAAAAGCAGGTTCCGTTATCTGCTATAATTTCTGCTGCAACTCTTTCTAGATTCACTTGATCAATATCGACTAATAGCACTTTAGCTCCATTCTTTGCAAATATTTTTGCTACTGCTTCACCAATACCTGAAGCCCCTCCAGTTACAATTGCTACTTTATCATTTAATCTTTTTTCCATTATACATATTCCTTCCTTTTAAGTTATTGATGTAAGGTTATCACATACATAAAGTATAACATTTCATTTTATTTTGTCAATATAAAATCGTATTTAATTTTATTATGTTTGAATCTATACCTATTGGATTATTTAATCAAGAACAAGGGAAAGTGAAAAGGAAGGGAAAAGGGGACAGGCACTTTCCTCTTATGAAAACAACAAAATGAAATAAACTACCTTAACGTATAAAGTTTGTAAACGACTTTTTCTCTCTTCCTGGCTCTTTCACAGAGCTCTTTCCATGCTCGATTAGTTGCATAGCCCATACCATATTTTTACCAAGCACGCGAAGGGTTTGAATCCCCTCTTCATCTTGTAATATATCTTCAGATTTTGTTCCGAAGAAAATATTCCAATAGTTTGATGTAGGTATCAACATCTCAGAATAGCTAATATAATTGTTAAGCTGATGAAACGTTGGAACTCCACCCGCTCGTCGTGCAACAACAACCGCAACTCCTACTTTATGTCTTAACATTCCATTATTAACACTAGTAACGTAAAACGCTCTATCCAAAAAGGCTTTCATAGTTGCACCAATTGAGGAATAATGTACTGGTGAACCTAAAATTACTCCATCTGATTTTTTCATTTTTTGAATCCATTCATTCACATCATCATCAGATTGAATACATCTTTCATTGTTGTTTTTCGCACATTGACCACATGCAACACATCCTCTGATTACTTTATTCCCTACATGGATGATTTCCATTTCAATGCCTTCTTTCTCTAACTCTTGACCTAATATACGAATAGCTTGATAAGTATTACCTTCTTTATTCGGACTTCCATTAAATGCGATAACTTTCATTTCTTTTCCTCCACATGATATTAATTGAATTCAAACTTAACCTTTATATTTACAAGCAAAGTTGATTCAATAAACAGCATAAAGCAAAGATGACCAACAAACAAGTATGCACTTTTTTGTTAGTCATCTTACTTTTTAGTATTGATACCTTTAATCTAAAAGGTTATCACTTCACAACCTTCAAAATTCTTGCCCAACTTGGATAAACTGCATCAATATGGCACTTCCCATTTTGAATAGGAAACACTTCTCCATCGTTTAAAATATCAACTACCTTTGTCCCACTAACAGGTATATCCAAACATAGTTCAACTGCTGCCTTATTGGCATTTACAATTACTATAATACATTCCTCATCTGTCATTCTAGCAAAACCAAACTGCTCATGTTCAACTAAAATTTGTTTATACCTGCCATATTTCAAGGCATTTGACTCTTTTCTAATTGTTGCAAATTTTCTAATAGCTTTTACCAAATCTTTATTTGAACTATGATTCGAAACGTCCAACAAATCAAGTTTGGGTCGTAAACACTCATCAGAATCATTTGACTTGACTCCAGAAATCCCCCACTCACTTCCGTAGTAAATGGAAGGTATCCCCGGCATAGTAAATAACAACGCATAGAGAGTGTATAAATGTGATGCACAATTTAGTGTACTAGCTATCCTATTTACATCATGATTGTCTGCAAAGGAATATAGAGCCTTTCCCTTATACAACCCATTTGTCTCATTAAATTGTCTGTTTAATGAGTATGCAATTTCGAAAAAATTCAAATCATTATGGCTGGAATATAAGCCTTTATAACATTCATAGTTTGTAACTGAATCCAGTACATCTTCCGTTATCCACTTTCTGTAATCACCATCCCCGTTCACTACTTCTCCCATAAGCCAAAAATCAGGTTTAAGACGATTACAAAATGTATTTAATTCTTTTAGAAATTCAAGATCTAAGCAATCAGCACAGTCAAGCCTTATTCCATCAATATCAAATTCTTCTACCCAAGTTTTTACTACATCGAATAAATAGCCTTTTACTTCATTGCTTTCTAGATTAAGTCTTACTAAGTTATGGCATCCATTCCACGAATCATAACAAAAATGATCACCATAAGGGCTTATTCCACTAAAATTAAGATTCTTAAACCAGTTGCAATACTTAGAACTCGAACCATTCTCAATTACATCCTTAAAAGCCCAGAATTCTCTTCCAACGTGATTGAATACACCGTCGAGTACCACTCTTATGTCATTATTATGAAGTAGCTTACATAAGTCTGAAAAATCTTTATTTGTCCCTATTCTTCTATCAATTAACTTATAATCAACAGTATCATATCCATGAGATAAGGATTCAAAAACAGGACCAAAATAAATTGCATTTACACTAAGAGATTTCATATGCTCAACCCAAGCCTTTGTCATCTCCAGTAATGAAGTCGTTTCCGACATATTATTATTCATGCTAGGTGCTCCACAAAATCCTAAGGGATAAATATGATAAAATATTGCCTCTTCTGCCCATGTAAACATAAATTGCCTCCTTGTACATACCGTTAGGTATAGTAGCGATCAAAAAAAATATTAGGAATAAATTCCATGCATAAATTGATGAACCAATTTAAATACAACTTCATTATTCAGTTCCGTATCTCCAGAAAAACACATTTGAATATAAGTATTAATCAACCCGAGTAGACTTAATGCATACGGCTTATGTCTACCTCTCATATTGCCGTGATCATTAACAGCTAATATGAAAAGTTGTTCTATAATATCAAGTTGCGTTTGAACAAATGGATATACCGCCTTAAATGCTTCATTTTCTACTGGAGAGTACATCATTGTTATATTCATACAATAAAACTTCTTATTCATATTGGAAAATGAAATATAGGAAGTTACAAGCTTGTGTAATGTAAGTGGTAAATCCCCTTCATACTTTGCGGCCTCTTTTATTGATAGTTCAAGCTTATTATAGTTTTCTTTGAGTATTGTTTGCAAAAGACCTCCTTTACTTCCAAAATAATGGTAAAGGGTAGGCTTAGTAATGCCTGCTTTAGTAGCAATTTCCTGTACTCCTATTGCATCAAACCCATGTCTAGCAAACAAATCAAGAGCGACTTCCATTATATGCATTCTATTATCCATAAAAACCTCCTTACTAGTAAGTGTCTTCATTATACCGTACGGTATAGATGTTTGTCAAGACGAAAAAATATTTTGATCAATTAGATTTTCTAATCATCAAAATACTTTATAACTTCTATATATTTTTATCTATCTGCTATGAGTATTTCATTCCATTTGTCACGCTCTAATTTATCCTGACTAACGTTTTTTATGAGAACGCTATCTCCTAATTTCTTTATTTTTGATCTAGAAATACCCGCCATCTTTATTACTTCACGATTCTTTGTAGTTGATGTTCCTCTTATTTGCTCATTAAGTGCTTCATCATTAATTACAATCGTAATCTCCTGATCTTTATATTTTTCCAGCTCCTTCAAAACTTTAATCAAAGCTATTTGGCTAACAACCAAAGGCTTTCTATATTTTTCAAATACACACGCTTTGTTTATCAACTTGTCATCTTCAAAAATTGCATAGCGAATTTCGATATCTTCATCTTCATGAAACATAGTAATACCTACTAAATATGCTGTAATCATTATTGACCTCCTGAATTATATTTATGATTAGAATTCATCCGAACTCTATATTATTATTAGAATTTACCCTTTGGTCTATTATATCCTAATATGTATTAGAAAGAAAGCATATATGACTCACTGACCTTACCCTTAAGTTTATTCAAGAAAAACCCACCAACTTCGACTTTAATCGAAATTGATGGGTTTGAACATTTTATTAAGCTTCGTTTACTTATTAATTACCCATATCCACTTCAATTTTATAAGAATGATCTGCTTGCTTACGCCAAATGGTCATGTACCTGCCCGTTTCTTTTACCTTGGCACCAGCTTCGTCACGAAAGTGTCGAATATATTGCCCATAGGTATAGCCTAAATCTCCAGCATCAGAAATACCACCACTCTCTGGTGACCAGAGGAGCGTAGACCCTTTCTGCATGAAAAAGGCTTTCATGGTCGCATAAACGCTTGGTTCACCCACAATATTTTCACCTAGCTTCACTAACATGGCACCATTCATAGCAAAATGTTTGCCCCATGCTGCTGCACCTAGTTTACTTACTTCTTCACAAAAGGCACGATCAAGTTCTATCAATTCATCTACAGTCATCATCATAACCTCCTTTATAAAGAGTATATCATTTTTAGGCATTTGTCAATGTTACAAAACCTTCGCATTCGCTACGGTTTCGTAACCGAATGCAAGCTTCGCTTGCACATCGGTGGGGGCTTGAATCCCCTCCGATGTTGGAATTAGTTCACCCACTTCTGAAGTGGGGGAACTAATTCCATTCGGTTAAACAAGCCTTCTTCATTTTAGTAGTGCATAGGAATTGATCTATTTATTGAAAATATTAAATGGTTTTCCTACTGGTAAGAACTTTTTATTGAAATGTGCATTCAGTACTGCCGCTGCAGAGCCATAAAATGCGATCAAAGAAATGATAAGTTCTGAATATGCTGCTAATTTATGTCCAAAAGCTGGTGCAATATCTAAAGTACTAAGTGATAATCCTACAAATAGTAGATCAATGAATACGAAGATAAAGAATAGAACTTTATGAACCTCCATAGCTCCTATTGTCATAAAAATACTAAAGATCAAATAACCTACAAAAGCAAATCCCAATTGTTTGATATCAGCTTGTTTGGCTAGTTTTTCTCCTAGCACTCCTGCTTGAATAAGCCAAGTAAGTGCCACTGCAAACCAAAAAAATGCATATGCACCAAATGCAGTTGCTCCAAATACATTGTTTTTCTTAGCATCTTGAATTGATGCATAGAGCTGAGCAAAAGCTCCTAAAAATATTGCCCAAGGAATAATGAGTGCTGTTCCATCAGTTAACCCAAGTTTTTGTGAAGAAGCTACCAAAGTAACCATAGCTAGTCCAAACAATCCTAAAGCTGTTGGATCAGCAACAACAATTTTACGTTCATTCATTCATAATGCCTCCGTGTTGTGTATTGTGCACTACTATTCTAAGTCAACGCTTTGCTATAAATCAACTTCATTGAATAAAGAATTTAAAAATGCAACCTGAGTATCTTAACACATGTAATATATTCTTAGCAACTATTTTCAGCAAATCAGTATAAATAAATTGATATAGTATAAGGTGAAACCCATTACTAAAAAGGGGTCCACCTTATAATTTTTTATATCTACTTATCTACATACTCATGTTCTTCTTTTATTGTATCATATCAATTACATATATTCCCAGTTGGCAATCAACACTGCCACCTTCTTTGACTCTCGTTACAATTGTAAGTTTAATTCATTTGACTTATTTGTGGCAGCTGTCTTTAACACCACAACCACTACATCCTCCACATTTACCTTCTTTTAAATCTTTCTTTGTATTTTTAAATGCCCACAATAAAATAATTCCAAATACTAACCCAACTATAATTGTAGCTTCCATTAAAATTCAACTCCTAATTCTATTATTTCATTTGTTAGATTTCTTTTTTTATCTGCACGATTGATCGTAAATACAACCAATCCAATTAATCCCGCTAAAACAAATATTGCTGGCACAAATCCTGGTGCAGTAGTACCATATACGATCAACGTTCCAACTTGAGTAATAATAAGTGCCAGTGAATACCCTACCCCTAGCTGGAATGCTAAGCATCTAAACAACCATTTTTTTGATCCTAATTCCGAATTCATCGCACCAATCGCCGCAAAGCAAGGAGGTGTAAATAAATTAAACGCTAAGAATGCATAAGCAGTAACCGGATTAAACAATGATGTTAATGCACCACCTGGCATATGTAAAGCTTCTTCTGAGGTAACCGCAAGTATAACTGCAAAGGTAGCTACAACATTTTCTTTTGCAATAAATCCGGTTATTGTTGCTGCAGCAAGTTGCCATCCTAAAAATCCTAGGGGAATTAACAACGGAGCAATTAGTGAACCAACAGAGGCTAAAATACTTGAATTTTGATTTTCAACTGGTTTTAAATTCCACCCGTAGGCTTGCATAAACCATACTAATGTATTCATAACTAAGATAATCGTTGTTGCTTTGTAAATAAATCTTTTTGCCTTATCCAGCATTTGAATGAATGCATGTTTAAGACTAGGTATTTTATATTCAGGAAGTTCCATAATAAATTGGGAGGCACTTTCCCAAACATATAAGCGTTTCAGCAATAACCCTCCAATAATAATCATCAAAATTGCAATTGCATACATACTAGGCCCAACCCAGCTCGTATTTGGGAAAAATACTACAGAAAATAGTGCAATTATTGGAAGTTTAGCTCCACATGGTACGAAAGGAGCAAGCATAGTAGTCGTTCTTCTTTCATTCATATCTTCAATTGTTCTTGTTGCCATAACTCCTGGAATTGAACACCCTGATCCAATAATCATAGGAATGATTGATTTCCCTGACAAACCGATTTTCTTAAAATATCTATCCATTATAACTGCTACTCTTGACATATATCCACTATCTTCAAGTAAGGCTAAGCAAAAGAATAAAACCATGATCAGTGGCAAAAACCCAATAACTGCGCCAACTCCTCCTAATGCTCCATCTACAATTAAAGCTTGTAACAGCGGATTAACACCAATGCTTTCGAAAAAGCCATTTGCAGCACTCGGAATTACCTCACCAAATAGTGTATCATTAAAGTATCCTGATAAAAATCCTCCAAGTCCTTCAATCGAGAACGAATATACTGCCCACATAATGAGCAAGAAAATTGGCAATCCTAAAAATTTATGAGCTACTATCCTATCCAGCTTATCCGAAAAATTAACCTTACTTCCATCTCTTGTCTTAATGATACACTCGTTAAATATTTTATTTACAAATAGTTGTCTTGCTTTGTCATTATCTTCAACTTCCTGCCCTTGAAATTTAGGAGCAATTTGTTTTTGCTTTTCACTTCCTAACTTCACAGCCTTGTTGATCAGTTCTTCAAAGCCTTTGTTCGTAGTTGCAATGGTTGTAACTACCGGACATCCAAGAAGACGACTTAGGGCAACTTCATCAACACGATCGCCTCTTTTAGTTGAAATATCACCCTTGTTTAGTGCTATTACAACTGGTATTCCAAGCTCCAATAATTGTGTTGTAAAAAATAGACTTCGACTAATATTTGCACCATCTACAATGTTAATAATAACATCTGGTTTTTCCTCAACAACAAAATCTCTTGTAATTACTTCTTCTCCCGTGAAAGGAGAAATAGAATATGCTCCTGGAAGATCTACTACTCTTATATCCAATCCCTTTACAATATACTTACTCTTAAGACTTGCTTCCTTTTTTTCTACTGTAACTCCTGGCCAGTTTCCTACATACTCAGTTTTTCCTGTAATCCCATTAAAAAGAGTTGTCTTACCAGAATTAGGATTACCTGCTAATGCTATTTTCATGAATTCCTCCTTGTATATCAATAATATTGACATTCATTCTCAATTATAGTTTATAAGAAAAGCGCTTATTCAACGCGTTTCGAGTAGAAATGGAATGCTTAATCTATAAAAGATTAGTTTCCTAATATATAAATTTCTGGTTTTCACTAGCTTAATAACATAATTTATCGTCGTTAATCTTCTAATACGATGGACTTAGCCATTCCTTCATCAATTGCGTAACGGCTATCTTTAATATTCACGATATAATTACCTGCAAGAATAGAAATCAATGTGATTTCTTCTCCTTCACAACATCCTAAGCTAAAAAGAAATTTTATCATCTTCTCTTTTCCTTCTACTCTTTTAATGTAAAAGGTTTTACCAATCTTAGCTTTTGTTAACAACATATATTCACCTGTCTTTTATATGGATTAAGCTCGTCTTAATGATATCGATTATCATTACCATATATAAAGTACCATATAAGTCTATCTCTGTCAATATTATTGTTCTAATTTGTCAAATTGTTAACAATTCATTTCCATTTAGACACATTAAATATCTCATCAACTTAAAAACAACATAACTCTTATATCCATCCCTCCTCAATACTTTAGACCTAATCATTACTTTTTGCGATATTGATATTCATTTTCATTTACATTTGTTGTTTATTATACTATAATACAAGTATAAAGTCGTTAACATAGGTTAATTTTCGAATCATTAGGAGGCTTTTTTTTATGGATATTTTTAGACAACTGCAAAAATCTCCTCTGCTATTGGGGAAATCTTATGAGGAAATGAAAACTCTTTTTTCTTCTTTTACTTATTCAATTAATACTTATAAACAAACTGAAATAATTTTTAATCCGTCGATGCCTTTAGATAAACTTGGAATTATTCTTCAAGGCTCTATCTCACTTCATAAAATTCTAAGTTCTGGTGAATCTATCTTTATCTCCAAAAAAACTGTTGGAGAGGCCTTAGGCATAGAATGTATATATGCTACTACTGAATTTTATCCTTATACTTTTATCTCAAACGAAAAAACCATTATTATTTTGATGCATCGAAATGATTTTTCAAACTTATTAGCAAAAGATACTCAGCTTATGATAAATTTCATGAAGTCGATGTACTGTGAAAATTGTTCTTTGAACAAAAAAATCGACATCTTATGTCAACCAACAATTAAAAGTAAAATTGTTCATTACCTGCTTACTGAATATGCGGATTCTGGTAAAGAAGAAATATTACTACCCTTTTCTAAAAAAACATGGGCTGAATGTTTAAATGTTCAACCACCTTCCTTATCAAGAACTTTAACGGAACTACAAACAGAAGGGCTCATTTCAACAAACAAAAGAATCGTATACCTAAAAGATATAGATTCTTTATACCAGCTTTTATATTAGTGATTTTTTGATATTTTATTGAACGTCACAAGCTTTAATGATTGCTAACAAGTTGCTAAGTTTCCTAGCTCCATTACTGATTCGCTAACAGCAGCAATGCTACTGTTGTGATTTTTAACCACTGGTATGTTTCTCTTCTTCGCTTCCTTCAGAGCAGTCAATACCATTTTATGGGCGACTGTATTAGTCAAAAGCAATATTCCATCAGCACTTCCAAGTCGTTTAGAAAACTCGCTAGGCATATGCGTATAAACCTTTGCTTTAAAACCATTGTTATTACATATATCTATGTATTCTCTATGCATTCTGTCATGTCCACCAACAATAACCATCGTCATTAGTAAAACCTCCTATATATTAAAAATAATGTTTATTTTGAGAATCATTCTCATATTTATTGTATTATATACATTCCTCAACTAGAATGCATTAACATTTGTTAATTAATCGAATTTATTTAAACAAAAATCTGTTATATAATAAGTAAAGTCACTATCTTATTGAATATTTATCTAATCCAAAGTAAATACTAGGATTGGTTAAATTAGATAAGGAGATTACAACTATGGATAAAAAAAGAGCAAAGGAAATTGCTTCTTCATTAGATATGGCTAATGTAACTTATAATGATACACAGATCTATATTGAAACTGTAAACGAAAACAAAGGAACTGCCAGTATCCATTTTCTTACTCAACCCGAGAAATCACAAGAAGTATCACTATCCAGCTTAGAAGAGCATCGTTAGTATGAATTAAGTAAAATTTACTGCAATAAAATACCTCAGTTCATATGAACTGAGGTATTTTATCAATTTTTACTACCGCCTTCACCAATAACAATCTTTTTAGTAAAATAAGTCTTTCTAATGTCTTTAACACTTTCTTCCCAAGCATCGATACCGATACGTTTCATCATACAAAGGTTATAGAGTTTTATGTTCTGTGGAAAACGATCTGCACCATCGGCTAATGGCATTAAGTATTCGCAGGGAAAAGTATCACATTGGAAACAATAGTCTACCCCTTTGGCTTTAACACAGTCCAATGTTTTGCAGTTTTTTCCTTCAATTTTAAGAAGTAAACAGATGTTATCATCTTTACAACCTAAACATTTGATTTCTTCTTTTGGTGTTTTTGTAACTGCTGACAATCGAGTTTGTATTGCGTCTGTAACATTTTCTTCGTAAATCTCGCAATTATGGCAATCAATACCACATGGTGCTATAATTTTTTTGTTTGACATCATTAAATTCCTCCTCTTTTATGATCTACATATCTTAGACCCACAGATCAATAAAAAGGTTACAAAACTTCTGTTAATTTTTTTAAATTTTTGATAAAGTCATCTCTATCACATTTTGCTTCTACCGTATATAGATAATCAATTTTTTTTAATAATGATAAGTTCTTGAAGTACTCTTGCTTAAGTAACTCCGTTTTGGGTTGCATATAGCCGGATGGTATAGGCAGATGATTGTCTTTCATAAATTTAATCCAAAGATGACATTTACACGGTTTTTCTGGATCTATTAAACTACAACGCATCTCAAATAATGATTTAAGATGTTTACGAGCTCTAAATAATGTGACTTTAACATTGTCTGCAGAAATGTCCATTATTTCTCCAATTTCTTGATTCTTCAAATCTAGACAGGTTTTTAACAGAAAACAAATACGTTGATTTTTAGGCATGCATTTTAGAAAGGCTTGTAAACACTTCTCTCTCATTTCATCCATGATTAAGGCATCATCAAATTCTGGTATATAATGAATGTCCTCAAAAAATGTGCGCTCACTCATACCTAGGTCTTCAGTTATTCGAATTAATGGTAGTTTATCTATTTTTTCAAAGAAACGATAGCATTCATTTGTAATGATGCGATATAACCAAGTCAATAATTTTGAGTTTTCTTGAAATTGATCAATTTTTGTACATGCACGTAAAATTGCATTTTGCAATACATCTTCAGTATCGTGATGATTGCCAATCATGCGAAATGCGTATGCATATAGTTTATTATAAGATTGATTAACTATGTCCTCTAATTGATTAATCATATTTAAATCACCACCTATTAATTAATAAACATCTTTCTGGAGGCACAATATTTCTACGCCTCATTGAACACCTCTGCTCAACATTTTATTTTATCTAGATTTATTATACACCTCTAACAATTGGATTTCTAGAGATAATTCATATTGCTTTTCAAATATATTCGAATATAAACATAATGCATTTAAATAATTATGTTTACATTCGAATATGTTTGTTATCATCTCATAACACAAAAACCCACACACGGCCATTTCTAGTTGTAGTGGATTTTCTTACTTCTCGAATTATAACAAGTCCATCAGATTGATCAGGTCTAACGTCTTAACAATTTTCTTATCATATATTGATACAACGAATATGCCCAAAAAACAAATATGATGAAACAATTTGCGATAGCAAATTTAGTATCCATAACCAGTTTATCTGAGTATTAGAATACTGGAATTAGAAAGAGTAGTATTGAAGCTGTAATAAACTTACTAAGATCTTTACTAAACTTGTTGCGAAACAAAGTAATTTTAACAAGTAAACCTATTACTATAACCTACAAAAATATATCACTCATTTGATTTCACTCTTTCGAATTTTATTCTTATTTGAGTTTACTGATTACTTCTTGACATTTTAATCCATCCGTAAAATCAGCGCCAATCGTATCCTTCATTCCATTCAATTTATTTGCAAAGTCTATAATTGCAGCAGTATGACAATTTTGAAAGAAGCCTAGTGAATTTCTTTCCTTAGGATAAAAACGCATTGATGGATGCTTCTCTGGCACTGCTTTATAAAGTGTTGAACCCGTATTAAAGTCGTGGATTTGGATAATATATGGATTTGTCAAATCCAACTTCATGCTTCCCGTAGTTCCAAATAGGATCATTTGGTCTGTTTGTATTTCCTCTGCAAATACTCTAGATGCTTCAACACTTCCCAGTGTACCATTATCAAGCAGGATTTCTCCTCGAGTTATTTCATCTACCTCACTTCTATCTTTGAAATGAATTCTAGATTGATACTGTATTTCTTTGATGTTTCCTAATGTATAATGAATGAGATCTATTAAATGAGAACCTAAATCTAATAAAGCGCCTCCTCCAGAGGTCTTTAACGTTCTCCAAGTTCCTTGTTTTTCTTTGTTTAAATAACTATTGTGATATGTCTTTATTTTAAAATCAATGATTGATCCAATCGTCTTTTTTTCTAATTCTTCTTTTAACAATGCTATTGCAGGTAAAAATCGATATATAAAAGCTACTCCATTTATTACATTGTTTTCATGAACCAATTTGTTCATTTTTTCAGCATCTAATAAGGTTGATGCCAAAGGTTTTTCACAATAGATTGGCTTCCCATAAGCTATCGCTTGCTCAACAATATCTACGTGAGATTCATTCGGTGTACAAATACTGATAAAATCAAGGTTTGGATCTTCTAATACTGTTTGAAGATTCGTTACATTTGTAATACCAGGCACACTTATTTCTATTGGCTTTCTTGTTACAATATAGGAAAGATTTAACGAATAGGGGAGATTATGCCTAAGGTTTGCGTCATATGCAGCAAGCGCATGATTTCGCGCTATACCTCCAAAACCAATGATTGCATAATTAATTGAATTCATAATAGCTCCTCTCAAAATAAGTCATAGTATATTATATCGCATTTTAATTATTTTTTAAAGAATCATCAACCCCAAATGGGATTGATGATTCTGTATATAGATCAAAGTTTAGTTTTATTGCCACATCAATGTGGAAATTTTAATTTTAAAACATGAAAAGGATGCTTCCATATGGAATCACCCCCTTAATTCATTCGCTACGGTTTCGTAACCAGCTGCAAGCTTTGCTTGCACATCAGTAGTGGCTTAGCCACCACTGATTTACGGATACTCAACCTCCGCATTCGCTACGGTTTCGTAACCAGCTGCAAGCTTTGCTTGCACATCAGTAGTGGCTTAGCCACCACTGATGCTGAAATAAGCTTCGCTTATTTCAGCTGGTTATACCAACTTTACATCAAATTGTTCTAATAAATATACTACCTTTGGATCTGGCATTTCATCTACGACAATGGTATCAAAATCATAGATCTCAGCAAATTTATACACACCATCCGAATAAAATTTCTTTGATCCTATGACTAAGTAAGTCTTCTTACTAGCATTCATAATGGCACGCTTGGTGTTTCCATCCTCCACCAAAAAAGTTGTAATACTATGGTCTGCAACATCAACACCACAGCTTCCAATAAACGCTCTGTCAACTTTATATTTTGAGATATACTCGATTGTAGATGACCCAATAAATCCACTCAACTCTTTATGTAGAACACCCCCTATACCAATCACATCAACATGAGGGCATTGGGATAAAATTTGAATTACATCGATCATATTAGATATAACCGTCATTCTCTTTCTACCTTGAGCAATATATTCTGCTACAATTATATTTGTAGTAGCTATGTCTAAAAATATAGTCTCTCTTTCCTCTATAATATCATACACCTTTTCAGCTATTCGCTGTTTTGATTCAACATCCAAATTTTTCCTACTAACTATAGTCCTATTCAAACTAGCTTCTCTTGATAAAACAGCCCCACCATAAGTTCGTTTTATTAACCCATTTTTCTCTAGTGTTTTCAAATCCTTACGAATACAATCTTCCGTTACATCAAATTTTATACTAAGGTCTTTTACGATAATTTTTCCGTTTATATTTAATAGACTTATAATTTCTTGCAATCTTTCTTCAACAAACAAGATTAACCCTCCATTTATACTTATTATTTCTTATTTTTTCTTATTTTTTCTCATTATATCTCATTTAGCATCTTTTTTCAAGCAACCATCAATTGAAAACAATAAAGTTGGTGCAATCTATTATATCTTAAAGATATTTATTTATAGCATAAGCTACACCGTCTTCTAAATTGCTCAAAGTGATATCGTCCGCAATTTCCTTTACCTTCTCATATGCATTACCCATAGCGATACCGAGACCTGCATACTCGATCATATGTAAGTCATTTCCTGAATCTCCTATGCAGATAATTTCTTCTCTCGGGATATTATATAGCTTTGCAACTTCTTTTACACCGACCGCTTTATTACACTTTTTATTTAGAATTTCTAAGCAAAACGATAATGGTCTCACAACCGTATGATTATTCATTATTTCCTCTGGAAAACGCCATAATTCACCCAATAAGTCTTTATTAAAATTATCTTTTGACCTAATATGCATTTCCTCAAGATGAATAGTAGGAAAGTATTCCCGCATCTGATCCATAATCTCTACAGATTCATTGATTAGATTCACTTTATACACCTCCCTATCCGGGTTCAGTTGATGAAAATCAACCTTTTCTAAAGGAACAAAATTAGCAACAGCATCATACCTACTAAATAAATTGTCTCTATGAATTAGAATGCTTTCTTTTGTATATGCACTCATATCAAGATTGAAATCTTCACACATTGTATGTATTTTAATTAAGTCTTCATGTTTAATTCGTATTCCATGAAGAACTTGACGTGTCAGGTTATCTAGTGCAAGGGCTCCACTACAAGCGATTGAATAATTCTTCTCTTTAATCAAATCAAGTTCTGAAAGATAAGGAAGGATTCCTTCAAAAGAACGACCAGTAGCAAGTACCACTTTTATTCCTTTCTTAATCGCTTTTTTAACAGCTTTTAGATTCTCTTTGGAAATCTCTTGCCTCTCATTTAACAATGTTCCATCCATATCCAATACTAGCATTCGGTACATTCTTATTCTCCTTTAATGTTGATCTATTCATGTTTAGTCATCAACTATAGTCTGCTTTTTCTAAACCCAGCTCAAAACCATACTGTTACTTTACAATTAAAATCATGAAACCGCAACTATTATTCCTAATATTTGTTGATTTTTCCATTATAAAAGCATTCCTATCTAAAATTAAAAATTGTTGTTGCAATCTTGTCAATATCATCATATAATAATACCAAGTAATAATCAACAATAATAATCAATACGAATCAATAATTTTCAATCTTGTTATCGTATTGAAATAAAATATCTAAAAAGGAGGAAGATTGCGTGAGTATTTCAAGAATTGAAGCTTTGAAAAAACAACTTTTTGAAAGCCCTAGAGAAGTATCTTTAGAAAGAGCACTACTTTATACGCAGAGCCATAAACAAACAGAGAATGAGCCAATTATCATAAGACGTGCTAAGGCTACAGCTCATATATTGGATCATGTTAATATCTCAATACGTGAAGGTGAACTTATCGCAGGTAACAGAACTATCAAACCAAGAAGCGGCATCATTTCTCCAGAAATGTCCCCTTACTGGATCTATAAGGAAATAGACTCCATTGCCACTAGACCCCAAGATAATTTCATTTTTAGGGATGAAGATAAGAAAACATTTTCCGAATTATTGTATCCATATTGGAAAGGACGCTCCTTAAAAGATTATATTAGTGATAAGCTAACCTATGAAGTAAAAGCATCTACCAGTTTAAAGATTGTTACACTGAATCAAACCGACAAAGGACAAGGCCACATTATTCCTGATTTCGAAAATATATTAAAAAAAGGATTAGGAACAATTGTTGAAGAGATAAAAGGATGCCTAGAAAAAGAACAAAGTAATCATTTTTATCAAGCTGCTATCATAGTTCACGAGGCTACACAGCGTCACATTTCAAGATATGCTACCTTAGCTAGGTTAGAAGCATCTAATGCTATTGATGAGGAAAGAAAAGCCGAATTACTTACCCTCGCTGAAATATCAGAAAAAATCACTACCAAGTCTCCTGATACTTTTTATGAAGCCTGTCAATTAGTTTGGTATGTCTGCATAGCTCTACAATATGAATCCAATGCCAGCTCTATTTCCTTAGGACAATTTGACAAATATATGTATCCTTATTTTAAAAACGATCTACTCCGCAATGTTCCATTGGATGAACTAAAAGAGATTCTTAAGTGCCTTTGGATTAAGACAAATGATGTAGTTCTTATTCGAAGTGAAAATAGCGCAAAATATTTTGCAGGTTTTCCAACTGGTTATACCATAACTCTCGGTGGGCTAACTGTAAATGGACGCTGCGCAGTGAATGACTTATCCTACCTTGCATTGGAAACATACCAAGATATCCGTCTACCTCAACCCAATCTCGGTGTTAGACTAAACGAATTGATCCCAAGAGACTTTTTGCTTAAGACAGCAGAAACGATTCGATTAGGTACTGGTATTCCTCAAATATTCAATGACGAGGTTGTTGTACCTGCCTTTTTAAACAGAGGTGTAAGTCTTGAAGATGCAAGAGATTATTCCGTTGTGGGTTGTGTTGAATTAACGATTCCCGGAAAAACTTATGGATTACACGATATCGCTCTATTCAATCTCTTAAAAGTTATGGAAGTGAGCTTAAAAGAATTAGAAGATGTTCCAAACATAGATTTTGATCAAATTATTGAATTCATGAAGAAAAAAATCGAGTATCACGTGCAATTGATGGTGAAAGGAAGTAACCTAGTTGATGTCGGACAAAGAGAATATGCCCCTGTACCTCTACTATCTAGTATCATTGACAACTGCTTAGAAAAAGGCTTAGACATTACAGAAGGCGGCGCCAAATACAACTTCTCTGGTGTTCAAGGTATTGGCATTGCAAATCTAAGCGATTCTCTCCATGCACTAAAAAAGATTGTTTTCGAAGAAAAAAGACTTACCTTCAAGGAATTAATTGTAGCCTTAGATAGTAATTTTGAGGGAGAAGAAAATCGTTTATTACAAGCAAGGCTCATTAACAAATACGACAAATATGGAAATGATATTGATGAAGTTGATTATATCAGCTCAGATTTATTACGCCATTATTCAAAGGTTGTAGAAAAATATAGTACCCCGAGAGGAGGCCACTTCACTCCTGGCTCTTATACTGTTTCTGCACATATCCCTCTTGGCGAAGCTGTAGGCGCTACACCGGATGGTCGAAATGCAGCTGAACAATTAGCAGATGGTGGACTTTCACCAATGGTAGGAAGAGATTCTCATGGCCCTACTGCTGCCCTAAAAAGTGTAAGTAAATTAGATGGTTATTTATTAAGCAACGGAAGCTTGCTTAACGTGAAGTTCAGCCCTAGTACCCTAGCAAAGGATGACGGTTTACATAAACTAGCTGATTTCTTACTTGCTTTTATGAAGCTTAAAATACTCCATGTTCAGTTTAATGTGGTTAACGCAAAAACCTTAAAGGAAGCTCAGGAAAACCCAATAAAATATAGTGGTCTAGTCGTTAGAGTTGCTGGGTATAGTGCTTTTTTCAGTGATTTAAGCATACAGATTCAAAATGATATCATCGAAAGAACCGAACATGAGTTATAGGGAGGTGCATACTATGAAAGGACTAATCTTCAATATTCAAAGATATTCTCTACATGATGGAAGTGGCGTGAGAACAATCATTTTCTTTAAAGGTTGTCCCTTATGTTGTCCCTGGTGTTCAAATCCAGAATCACAAAGCTTTGAAATAGAAGAAGTTCGTATGCCTGCAAAGTGTTTACATTGCAAGACTTGTTCCTTCAACGTGGAAGAGTGCCCTTCCGGAGCTATGGTACGTTTCGGTACTTTTATGACAATAAAGGAAGTTATTGATGTCGTACTTAAAGACATGGTTTTTTATCGAACAACTGGTGGTGGTGTCACTCTATCTGGTGGTGAAGTTCTTTCTCAATCTGAATTTGCGATTGAATTATTAAAAGAACTAAAAAAACTTGGAATCCATACGGCACTTGAAACCTCTGGTCAAGGCAGCACCAATGCATTGCTATCAATGGCAAACTATTTGGACGTTGTCCTATATGATTTGAAAATTATGGATAATAAGTTCGCTAAAGATATCCTAAATTCCGATACTTCTCTTATAGAAGCTAACCTAAGGGCATTGATAAAAGCAGGTAAAAAAGTCATTCCAAGAATACCTTTGGTTCCAGGTTTTACTATGACGAAAGCTAATATTAATTCTATAACAGACCTTGTTCTACTCTTAGATCTTAAAGAAGTACACTTACTACCCCTCCACCATTATGGTTCCAATAAATATGAAGCTTTAAATATACCTTATCAAGCAAAAGATATTGAAGTTCCTACAGAACAAAACATCCTTAATATTAAAGCTTATCTTGAGCTCAAGAAATTAAAGGTTACTATCGGTGGTTAATCATCTAAATTAAAGTAAAAGGAGTTTAAAAAATGAAAAAAATATTATTAACAGGTGGATTAGGTTTCTTTTGTACTCGTTTTACAGAAAAATATCATCATACCTTTCAAATTTTATCAACCGATAAGGATGATTTAGATATTATTAACGAACAAAGTGTATTAGAAGCTTTTAAAGTGTTTAAACCAGACTACGTTATACATGCTGCCGCAATTGCAGATACTGATTTTTGTAACAAACACTCCGAACTTGCTTACAAAATCAATGTAACTGGTGCAATCAATGTAGCAAAAGCTTGTAAAGCAACCGGCGCTAAAATGGTTTTCATCAGTTCCGAGCAAATCTTCAATGGTAATGAAGAATCTGGGCCATATAGTGAAGATGACACCCCAGTACCAAATACCGTTTACGGAGAAAACAAATTGGAAGCAGAGGGTCTATTAAAAAATATATTAGATGATTTATGGATACTACGCTTCACTTGGTTATTTGGATTTCCAGAAAGAAACTGTGGTATTAACCCTAATATTTTATGGAATACTTTAACATTGGCTTTGCAAGGAGAAAAAACAAAGATTACTACAAACGAATATCGTGGTTTAACCTATGTACATGAGTTAATCGATCAATTTGAAAAAGTTTTCGAATTACCTTTTGATACATACCACGTTGGCAGTCATAACAATTTAAGTCGCTATGATATAACTGCTCATATCTTGAAGGAACTTGGATTAGAGAACCGTATAGATGCACTTATTGAAAAAGATACGGATAAGTACAGTGATCATCCTAGAGATGCAAGACTTTGTACTGATAAAATTAGACAATTTGGTTTCCATTTTTCAGATACTACTGACTCAATAACACAATGTTTGAAGGAATTTCGTTTTAATATATAAACCAAATTCTGGATGTGATAAAAAGGAGAATACCTATGTTATATTTATTAGATACTGCTAATCTATCTGAAATAAGAAAGGCTTATGATTTATACCCTATGGATGGTGTTACTACCAATCCTACAATCATTGCAAAAGAACAAGTAAAATTTATTGATCATTTAAAAGAAATTCGTTCTATTATTGGGACAGAATCTATGCTACATGTTCAAGTCTTAGGTAGTACAGCTGAAACAATGATTGAAGAAGCTCTATACCTTCAAGAACAATTGGGAGGAAATTTATATATAAAAATTCCTGCTACTACACAAGGTATTAAAGCTATGAAAACTCTAAATAAAAAAGGTTTTAAACTAACAGCTACTGCTATTTTCACGGCTCAACAAGCATTGATGGCAGCTAAAGCTGGTGCTGATTTCGTTGCTCCATATGTAAATCGAATTGATAACATAAGCGGAAGTGGTGTTTCTGTTGTAGAAGATATCGTTCATCTATTCAATACCTTTGGCATTGATACAAAAGTATTGGCTGCTTCCTTTAAAAATGTCCAACTAGTGCATAATTCTTTATTGGTTGGTGCACATTCCATTACAGTAAATATGGAAACCTTTGATATGTTAATCGAACACCCTTTAACTGATTGGAGCGTTGATCAATTCGTTAAAGATTGGGAGCAAGTATACGGCCGCGGAAAAACTGTTTTAGATATTATTTAGCACAATACAGGAGGATAAATGATGAAAGGTATTGGTGCATCACTTGGAATAGTCATAGGTAAAATTCTTCTGATCGAAAATGAAAAAATGGTGATTGAAAAACAAATCGTTTAACTACGCAAAAAAGTCCACATTAACAATATGTAGACTTTTTTGGTGATATTTAGTTGTTTTTAATTTTTGATATTTTAGCATGTCCTGTACAATCATCCGTATTCCATGATTGTGATTGGAACGCAAAGAAAATACTTACCCAATGATCTTTAGATGGAAAGTGAAGTAAAATGCAACCATCCTGCCATACACCATCATCATCTTTCCAATTCCTAGTATTTCCTTGGTTCATATGAACATCATGCATACCTATTGATGGCTGAAAACCAAAGATGCGATCTGGTTTGCAATAGTCATTTGACTTCCATTTCGAGCCAAATACGTACATATCAGAATCCTCACTTATAATTGCTTGATTCATATAGTACGATAACTTTTCATTTAAATCATTATCAGGTCCTGGTCGATCACTAACAATCTTTTTCATATTCTCTCTAGAAAATCCAAGCTCTCCTCTTATGTAATCTATTGAAATTCCTTGACTAGCGAAAAACCCATAGGGTAAGTCACTCATTTTTGATATTATACGGTGTTGAAAGTCTTCATTGGTATAAAATAGCAATTCTGATGGCGGAATTTCTGATTTAATATTTATGGATATTCTATATTGCTCATTTCCTGATTTAACATGAATATTGTAATGTGGTCGATCAGGACCCCTCTCTTCTTTTATATTGATTACCTTGCATTTTAAAAGTCCGTACGATTGTAAACTCATGTCATCTTACCTCCTAGTAAGGTTTTCTTACCAATGCATTTACGTCTATATCTACAGTTTAAATTATTTTACGACAAATTTCAATCTAATATATAAGGTAATCATTAAAAGAGGTATTGAAACGGCTTAATCATTACATTAGTAACTTCAATTTAAACTCTGAATGCTGTGTAAAATTTGTTGTTGAATAGGTGAACTTTCTTATTCAACAACAAAAGTAGGAAGTGAGCAAATTAATTACTCACTTCCTACTATATATAAAAGGTGGTCTTCTTAATTAATAAAACCAAAAGTCTCTTTAACTGGTTATTCATATTTCTACAAATTCATCAATTCTTCTGCTTCTTTGATAATATTTTCTACCGTTAAACCCACGTACTCATAAACCTTTTCAGCCGGACCTGATGCTCCAAAGGTATCAATTCCAACAGCTTTGTCAACATATCTATGCCAGCCATGAGTCGAACCTGCTTCTACAGACATTTTCTTAATTGAAGAAGGCAATATTTCTTTTTTATAAGCCAAATCTTGGTCTTCAAATAACTTCCAGGAAGGCATACTAACAACCCTAGTTGGAATACCTTTTTCTTCAAGACTTGTCGCAGCTTTATATATTAGTTCAACTTCTGAACCTGTCCCAACTAATATAAGCTTTGGTGCACTACTTGCTTCCTTCACAATATAAGCACCTTTATACAAGCCTTCACCACTGTTGTCATATTGCATCAAATTTTGTCTTGATAAAATAAGCGCTGTAGGAGTCGTTTTGCTCGTCTGTGCGATATGCCATGCAGCAGCTGTTTCTTTATAATCAGCTGGTCTTATTACATTGAAATTAGGTATTGAGCGAAGTGTGATTAAATGCTCAATTGGTTGATGGGTTGGGCCATCTTCACCAACCCCTATGCTATCATGTGTCATAATATAAGTTACTGGCAGGTTCATGATTGCCGCCATTCGCATTGCTGGTTTCATATAGTCACAAAACACAAAGAATCCAGCCACATACGGCTTCAATGCACCATGTAAGGCAATACCGTTCGCGATAGCCGTCATAGCATGCTCTCTAACACCAAAATGTAGATTGGAACCAGAGTGATCTTCTGCTGTAAAATGTCCTCTTCCATCCATAATTGTTTTTGTAGATGGTGATAAGTCTGCGGATCCACCTATTAAATTAGGCATTACTCCTGCGATTTTATTTAATACTTCTTGTGATGAAATCCTAGTAGCTTTTGCTCCTTCATAGTTCCAATAATCTTCAATATTTAAGATGTCTTTCGCATAGTCATTATCAATCCATTTCATTAATTCAAAGGATAACTCAGGAAACTGTTTAGAATATTCTTTGAAAGTCTTATTCCATAAGTGTTCTTCATACGACAACTTAGCTACAATTGACCTCATGTTATCTTGTACTTCTTCTGGCACGCAAAATTCTTCTTCTATATAGTTTAAAAATTTCTTAGTCTCTTCAAGGTTCGCTTTTCCTAAAGGTTCACCATGGGCACCCGACGTCCCTTGCTTCGCTATGCAACCATACCCAATCGTAGTTGTCACCTTAATAAGTGTCGGTTTGTTTTTTTCTTCTTTAGCCTTTATAATTGCTTCTTCAATTGCTAGTATGTCATTTCCATCAGTAATTTCAATCACTTGCCAGCCATAGGCTTCATATCTCTTTGAAACATTCTCTCTAAAAGCAATATCTGTACTTCCTTCTATTGAAATAGAATTTGAATCATACAAAACAATAAGTTTACCTAGTCTAAGCGTTCCAGCTAAGGATGCTGCTTCTGCAGAGATACCTTCCATTAAGCATCCATCACCGCATAAAGAAAACGTATAGTGATCAATTACCTTAAACTCTGTTTTATTAAACTTCTCTGCCAAATAAGCCTCTGAAAGTGCCATCCCTACCGCTGATGAAATACCCTGACCAAGAGGACCTGTTGTCATTTCAACCCCTACAGTATGACCAAACTCTGGATGTCCTGGCGTTTTGCTTCCTAATTGTCTAAACTCTTTTATATCCTCCATTGTTAAACCATAGTCAAATAAATGCAATAGCGAATATAGTAGCATTGATCCATGTCCGGCTGATAAAATAAAGCGATCTCTATCAAACCAATTTGGATTCTTTGGATTGTGTTTCATTTGTTTAGACCATAAGGTATAGGCCATTGGAGCCGCTCCCATGGGCAATCCAGGATGCCCTGAATTTGCCTTTTGAATAGCCTCCGCTGAAATGATTCTAATCGTATTAATTGTATTGGTTTCAACATCGAACTTATTGATTATTTCTTCGGTTTTCATAAAATCCTCCATAAGCTTATGTAAGCTAATCCTTCAAATTTAGATTCCCAGTTTATTTCTTCTAATCATTTCTTGATCGGTAAAATTATTTTGCCCTACATAGCCCTTAAGTGGAAGAATCTTTTCATGAATAGCATCCATAATCCAATCAACTTGAGGGAAGAAGCTTCTTTCTAATTCATAAGCTGGTGTAATCCAGTTCTTAGCACCAACTACCACAGGAGGTGCATCTAAATAGTCAAAGGTAAGTTCGTTGATGGTTTGAGCCATTTCTTTTAGAATAGAACCTCTATCACATGCATCACTTACCAATACTACTCTACCTGTTTTCTTAACTGATTCCACCACTTTTTCATAATTAAATGGAACAATACTTCTAGCATCAATAATTTCTACTGATAAACCAAATTCTTTTTCTAATTTTTCTGCCGCTTCAATGGCAGTATATAAAGTAGCACCAATTGTAAGAATTGTAATATCTTTGCCTGTTCTCTTAATATCTGGTTCACCTAATGGTATTTCATAATAACCTGTTGGAACTCCATCTTCGTTAAAAATCTCACCAATATCATATAGTCTTTGGCTTTCAAGGAAAATCACTGGGTCTGTTCCAGCTAAAGCCGCATTCATCAAACCTTTTGCATCATAAGGGGTTACTGGAAATACAACCTTCAAGCCTGGGATATGACTAACCAATGCTGACCAATCTTGTGAATGCTGCGCACCGTACTTTGATCCAACGGATACTCTTACAACAACGGGCATCTTAACTAGACCAGCACTCATTGCTTGCCATTTTGCAATCTGATTAAAGATTTCATCCCCTGCTCTACCAAGGAAATCACAGTACATCAATTCAATAAGAACACGTCCCCCACACATACCATACCCTGCGGCTGAACCTGCAATCGCACCTTCTGAAATAGAAGAGTTGAATAAACGATGGTAAGGCAATGCTTCTGTAAGCCCTCTATAAACTGCGAAAGCGCCTCCCCAATCACGATTTTCTTCACCATAGGCTATAAAGGTAGGATCTTCATAGAATTTATGAATCACTGCTTCGAAAATAGCATCTCTATAGGCAAATATCTTATTTTTTGGAACTGGCTTTCCATTTTGAAAAGCAGTTCTAATTTTTTTACTATTACGGATAATTTGTTCATTTTCTTCTATTGGCGTCAAAACATCACAAGCTCTATCTTCCATTTTTGGCATGTTCGTGTTTGAGAACATATATTTTGAGATAGAATCAGGTTCTTTCTTCATATCCATGATTGGAGATACCTTATCATCAATAGCAAGCTTAAAAGCACTCGTAACCAGTTCTTTTACATTTGCAAGGATTTCATCAAATTGAACGTCCTTACATATATTTGCTTTGACCAGGTTCAATCTGTATTCAATTAAGGAATCGTTTCTCATCCACTCTTCAACTTCTTCTTTTGAACGATAACTTGATGCATCTGATGGGGAATGCCCAGTGAATCGATATGTCACGATATCAAGTAATACTGGACCGTTCTTTTCTTCAAGTATTTGTTTCTTTCTTTTAATCGCATCAATGACTGCCAATGGATTGTACCCATCGATTCTTTCAGAATGCATTTGTTCAGGATTAACGCCTGCTCCAAGACGAGCCAAGAATTCATAACCCATCGTTTCACCATTCGTTTGACCACCCATACCATACTGGTTGTTAAAGATGTTAACAATGAGCTTAAGTCCACCCTGCATTTCACCTTCCCATAATTTCTTATATTGATCCATAGTAGCAAGGCAAATACCTTCCCAAACTGGACCACAGCCTATCGACGCATCACCGATATTGGCAATAACAATTCCTTTTTTCCTATTCACTTTCTTAAATAAAGCCGCTCCAACTGATATATCAACTGAACCACCCACGATAGCATTATTCGGATAAATACCAAATGGCAAGAAAAAGGCATGCATAGAACCACCAAGGCCTTTTTGAAAGCCTGTTCTTCTTGCGAAAATTTCTGCAAGTGTTCCATAAATAAGAAAATCTATAGCCATTTCCTTTACGGTATCATACTTTTTATTTTGCGTGATAATTTTTACAATTTCACCTTCAAAGAAGTTTTCCATAACTTCTAATAACTCTTGGTCCTCAAGTTTTTGAATCGCAGATAACCCTTTTGCTAAGATCTCACCATGACTTCTGTGAGAACCAAAAATGAAATCATCTCTGTCTAATAAATATGCTTGACCTACACTTGATGCTTCTTGTCCAATGGATAAATGAGCAGGTCCAGGATGATTATACGCAATTTCATTGTATTCCCCCGTTGTCTTAACCAAATTTAGCATGTTTTCAAATTCACGAATAATAGCCATATCTCTAAAAATTCTTACAAAATCGTCATTTGAAAAATTCTCTTTTTCTTGATCAATTGTTTTGTCATATTGATTCACTGGAATATCCTTAAATTGAATAAATGATTTAGCCCTTATAACCGCAGGGTCAACGTATTGTGATTTTGGCATGATTCTTTATTATCCTTTCAAAATTAAATTTAATATAGTTTCAAATTGGGTTATATAAGTTGTTCTTTCTTATAGAAAATATAGCGTCTGCATGCTTTCACTATCCACTAAATTTCAAATAGTGCTTCTCTTATAACTTCGCATACCGTTGGATGAGGAAAAACCAGTTCCTTAATGTCCTCAACTCTAAGTTCTGTTTCAACCATTAAGCCTGCTCCGTAAATCATTTCAGAAACATAGCTGCCAATCATATGTACACCTACAATACGATTGTATTTTTGATCAACAATGACCTTAATCAACCCATCGCCTTTTTCATTCTCAGCAACATACCTACCACTATAAATCATTGGAAGCTTAATTGTTTTCACCTCAATGCCTTTTTCCTTAGCAGTTTCTTCAGTTTCTCCAACGGAAGCCACTTCTGGATAGGTGTATATCACTGCTGGAATAGCTGTATATCGCATTCTATCTTTTTTACCTAAAATATGATTGATACAAACTTCTGCTTCTCTATAGGCTGTATGTGCTAACATCGACTTTCCATTCACATCTCCCACTGCATAGACACCAGATATATTTGTTCTTCCTACTTCATCCGTTGGTATTGCACTTCTAATGGTTTCAACTCCAATTTTTTCAAGTCCAATTCCATCCGTGAAAGCTCTTCTACCAATACTTAATAACACTTTATCTGCAACCAATTGATTTACTTTTCCTTGTTTTTCATAAGAGACTGTTGCATGATCTATAGCCGTTACTTTAGCTTCTAATTCAAATAGAATGCCTTTTTTCTCTAAAGATTTTTTCAGTACCCCAGAAATTTCTTGATCTGTTGGTCCTGCTATATGATCAAGCATTTCAATGACTGTTACCTTACTACCTGCACAACTATAGTAATAAGCCATTTCTAGACCAATAACACCACCACCAACGATGGCTAATTTTTCAGGAACTTCTGTTAAATCGAGAATTTCTCTATTTGTTAGTGTATACCCATTTTCTATCGATTGTTTTAAGCCAGGAATGCCTGGAACAACAGGAATGGATCCAGTTGCAATCAGTAGTTGTTTCCCAACATATTTTTGTGAAGCGGCCTCTATAACAATTCCTTCGCTATTTCGCTCTAAAATGGTTGCTTCTGCCTGAATGACTGTCACTTTATTCTTTTTCATCTTTGCTTTTATACCACTAACGAGATTTTCTACAACTTTTGCTTTTCTTTCAATTACTTTTTTGTGGTCAAGTCGAACTCCCTCTATAAAAACTCCGTAATCACTCCCATGCATAGCATAGTCATATATTTTGGCAGAATTAAGCAATGCTTTAGATGGAATACATCCTTCATTTAAACAAACACCACCAAGATTTCTTTTTTCAATTAGTAAGGTTTTCAAACCTGCATGACCTGCTCTTTCAGCAGCTATATACCCTGCTGGTCCACCGCCAATAACAATTAAATCAAACATTGAATTTTCACCTCTCTTATTTCATTAATAACATCGTAAAACTCTCAAGTGCATTTGTTAGGGCTTTTAAGAATCTTGCAGCTGGTGCTCCATCGATTGCTCTATGATCAAAAGTTAAGGATAAGCCCATGGCTGGATAAGTTGATATCACACCATTTTCTTCTCTAACTCTCGTAATGATTGTATTAACACCTAAGATACCTGTTTGTGGCGGATTAATGACTGGTGTGAAAGACTCAACACCTAATGTACCAAGATTAGTGATTGTAAAGCTTGCTCCGGTCAAATAATCAGGACTAATAGACCCTTGCTTACTCTTTTCTGCCAAATCTTTCACTTCTACAGACATTTGAACAAGTGATTTTTGATCTGCATTGAATAATGTAGGCACTAATAATCCTCTATCTGTATCCACTGCGATACCAAGATGTACATTTTCAAAATATTTCATTGTATCATCAACAAAATGTGCATTTAACAGCTCATAGTCTTTTAATACTCTTGATACAGCAAATAAAATCATGTCATTGAGTGTTATATTATACTCAAATTTATCTTTCTTAAGTTTCTTTCTAATTTCCATAAGCTCAGTTGCATCAAAAGATGTATTTAGTGTCAACTGTGCTGTTGTCGCTAAGGATGCATGCATTGCTTTCGCGATGAATTTGCGTACATTAGAGATTTTTTCTTCTCTATACCCAGTGGTCTTTGGTACTGGTGCATTGGACCTAGAGGTATTGATTGTTTCATTGATTACTTGACTTCCAAGGTCTCCAACTGTTGTTCTTCCACCTATACCACTTCCCGTAGCAGGTAGTACTTGTCCACTCGCTAATGCTGCAGAAGTAGCAAATACACCTTGTTCCTTCAACTTGAGAATATCTCTTTCAATCACTCTATCATTTGGCCCAGTAGCTTGCGCTCTTTGGTAATCGATGCTAAGCTTACTCGCTAGATTCTTAGCTCTAGGTGAAATTTTATTTGTATAAGAAGTCTTTATTTCCTCTTGATCTAGGAAAACTTCTTTGGTTTCACTCGCTACAACTTCAGGGTGTACAATCTCTTCTTTCGTATCTTCTATATTTGTTGATACAAATGCTGAAATATCTTCTCCTTGGTTTCCAATCAAACAAACATTTTTTAAACAAGGTACATCATCGTCTTCTTGAAACAAAAGTACTAAAACAGTGCCCCCTACAGATGACTCTTCTTCAAAAGAAGCCTTATCTGTTTCATAAGTGAATAGAACATCTCCTTCTTTCACTTGATCACCTACTGCTTTGTGCCACTTTGTTATAATACAGCTTTCAACGGATTGACCTTGTCTTGGCATAATAATTGCTGTTGCCATAGTATCCTCCTTTAAATAATTGATAATTTTCTATTTCAAACAATTTCATCAGTTAAATTTGAAATCGTCTTACTTATATTGGTACTTTTCATCGCATCATCCGCATGATATGAACTTCTTACTAATGGACCTGAGGCTACGTGTAAAAACCCCATTTTAAGTGCATGTTTTTTGATTTCTTCAAATTCATTCGGATGTACGTAGCGTTCAATTGGATAATGCTGTTTCGTCGGTGCAAGATACTGACCCACTGTCAACAAATCACATTCCACACTTCTCAAATCCCTTAAGACTTGTATAATTTGATCAAAACTCTCGCCAAGACCTAACATCATTCCTGATTTTGTATAAATGTTATCTCCTCTTTTTTTGACAAAAGACAGGACTTCTAAGGATCTTTTATAATTGGCTTGTGGTCTAACTCTACTGTAAAGACTTTCCACTGTTTCTATATTATGAGCTATTATAGCAGGCATGGCATTCATCACAGTTTCCAGTGCAGAAGGTTTCCCCTTTAAATCAGGAATCAAAACTTCGATACTAGTTTCCTGATTTAATTCCTTGATTGCTTTAATTGTATTTGCAAAATGACCTGCTCCACCATCCTCCAAATCGTCTCTTGTTACTGAAGTAACCACTACATGACTTAGATTCAATTTCTTCACTGCAACAGCAACGGATAAGACTTCATTTTCATCAATACTGCTAGGTATGCCCTCTGCTACATTACAAAAAGTACATCCCCTTGTACAGGTAGCACCAAGAATCATAAAAGTCGCTGTTCTTCTGCCAAAACATTCAACCATATTTGGACAAGCAGCTTCTTGACACACTGTATTCAGTTTTAAATCAGCAAGCATTTGCATGACTTCGTCTCTTTCCTTAAGTGAACTTCCCCTAATCTTAAGCCATTCCGGTTTCATACGCTTTCCTTTCCTAATGAGATTAACAAGGTTTTTAAATCTTCCTCATAAGACGTAACATGAAATACAGTTTCAAATTGTTGAACGATTAAATTCATTAAATATTCTATATCATTGGGCTTGCCCGTTAATTTTTCAATTGAAGTAACACCTTTGTCTTGAAGTCCGCAGGGTACAATCCACTTAAAGTGGTCCAAGCAGGTATTCACATTAAAAGCGAATCCATGCATAGTCACCCATTTATTCACCGCTATCCCAATGGCTGTGATCTTGTCTTGTTCAACAAATACACCCGTGTACTTTCCATCCTCAGTATGCGCAATCATATTAAAATTCAGGTCTATGATATGAAGGAAAATGCTTTGAATTTTTTGGATGAAGCTTCTAATATCTTTATCATAGTTTTTCAAATTCATAATTAGATAGCCTACTATCTGACCTGGTCCATGATATGTTACATCTCCACCTCTATTACATTCAACGATTTTCACTCCCTGTTCCATTAACAATTGTTGATCTAGTAAAATGTTAGAAACATCTCCTCGAGTGCCAAGCGTAATAACAGGTTTGTGCTCTAACAATAAAAGTGTATCCTCACATTTGCCTTCAATTCTTTGTTGTTGGAGTTCGTATTGAATTTCTAAAGCTTCCTCATAGTCAATCAATCCCATTTTCACAATTCTTAGCTTCATAATTTCATTTCCTCCTCAATCAAGGGCCTTGGATAGCTTTTCAATTCAGATGGAACACCCTTTGGTTATATAATATCACATTAATGTTAATTTGTCACACTTAATGTTATATATTTTCAAAACTTTTTATGATAACAATGAATCAATTTTTTTCAAGGAATTCCAGATGATTTTTTCAATGTTTATAGTTACTTATACTAAAGATAAAAAGCTTGATTAACCTATAATTCATTTCAACAAATCGGATCTTTATAACACAAATAACTACTCTACCCAACAATTATGTTCGGAATAAATGTTATATGTTATCATTGAAGTGTTATTTTTAGGTCATAGCTAACAGAAAGCATTTGCAATTAGCAACTAAATCATGCTATACTATAGCCATCTGATCGCTTACACGATTAAAATGTCTGAAAATGTGAAAATAGAATGTTTAGCACTAAAAGTATTTCTTTCAAGGAGGTTTTCCTATGTCAGGTAATAGAATAAAAATCATTACTGATCTTTTAGATGAAACAGGTTCTGTTTCGCTCAACGAATTAAGTAAAGTTTTCCCCGATGTATCCGTTATGACTCTCCGACGTGATTTAATCCAACTCGAAAACGATGGCTTTGTTATAAGGACTCATGGCGGAGCTGTTAAAACCAATAAATCACCTGAGTTTCTCGGAGAAGAAAGCGCTTATCAAGCTAGAGAAAACGAACACAAAGAAGCAAAAAGAGCAATCGCCAAGAAAGCTCTACCTTATGTAGAAACTGGAAGATCGATATTTTTCGATTCAGGTTCGACCATTATGAACTTAACGAATCTTTTGCCCGATGAAACCTTTTCCATTATTACAAGCGGTGTTAACATTGCAGAAGCCCTATTAAAAAAGCAAAACCCATCCGTTATTGTATTAGGTGGTTTTGCTAATAAACATACATTTTCCATGTCCGGACCATTGTCAGCAACAATACTTGATACGCTCAATATTGATATTGCTTTTATGTCAGCATCTGGTTTTTCATTCGATAATAATTTTACAGTATCAAATATATATGAAGCTGATCTAAAGAAAAAAGTAATAACAAAAGCAAAAAAAGTCGTTATCCTTATGGATACAAGTAAAATCAATAAGGTTTTACCCTATACCTTTGCAGCTCTTAATGAAGTAGATATTTTAATTACTGAAGGTAATATTCCTTTAGAAATAAAAAATTCCATTCAAGCAGCCGGGGTAACATTAATATAATCATTATTTATTTTAAAGGAGATTTCTATGTCTAACTGTATTATTGCTCAATCTGGAGGACCTACTTCTGTAATCAACGCATCTTTAGCTGGTGTTATCGAAGCAGCCATCAAGTCCTCAAAAATAGAAAAAGTTTTTGGTTCAATTAATGGTATTGAAGGCATTTTCAAAAATCAAATCATTGATTTAGGGAGCTTGTTTTCTGATTGTCCCAACGACTTAGATACTCTCAGAAAAACACCTGCTATGTATCTTGGTTCATGTCGTTTCAAATTACCCGAATATGATAAAGCTCCCGAAATATATGACAATCTATTTCAAGCTTTCAATAAGCTTAACATTACTTATTTTTTCTATATCGGTGGAAACGATTCTATGGATACTGTACTAAAGCTATCTCAACACGCTACGAGAATCGAATCACCCATACGTTTTATTGGGATTCCAAAAACAATTGATAACGATTTACCTGGTACTGATCACACGCCTGGCTATGGGTCAGCAGCAAAATTCATTGCAACAACGATTTTAGAAATTGCTCATGATACCTATATTTATGATTTGCAAAGTGTTACAATCGTTGAAATAATGGGTAGAAATGCCGGATGGTTAACCGCTGCTTCCGCGCTAGCTCGCACCGCTTATAGCAATGCTCCTGACTTAATCTATTTACCTGAAGTTTCATTTTCAAAGGATTTGTTCATACAAGATATTAAGCAACTTCAAAAAACAAAAAATCATATTATTATTGCTGTATCAGAAGGTATTAAGGATAGCAAAGGTCAATATATCGCTGCTTCTGAGGCTAGTAGTAAAACAGATCAATTTGGTCACGCTCAATTAAGTGGCGTTGCCAAAACACTAGAAGCCATTGTTTCAAATGAAATTGGATGCAAGGTTCGCTCTATAGAAATCAGCACACTTCAGAGAAGTGCTATGCATCTTGCATCGTCAACTGATTTGGATGAGGCTGTATTAGTTGGTAGAACTGCCGTTAAAAAAGCAGAAGAAAATCAGACAGGTATTATGATGACAATTGTACGAACTAGCGATTCACCTTATACAGTTGAAATCAACTCTGACTTAATTGAAAATGTTGCCAATAAAGAAAAATGTGTTCCCCTTGAATGGATTACAGAATCAAAAAATGATGTGAGTTCTGAATTAATTGATTATGTCTTTCCCCTAATTTTAGGTGAACCTTCACTCTCTTACAAAAATGGTATACCGAATTTCTTAAGCATTAAAAATTCACCTAAGTATATGATTTAACCCCGAATAAATACATCTTAATAACCATTATAAATTAAACAATAAGACACGGAAAATCCACTCAAGACAATTGAGTGGATTTTTGATAATTATATTTACTTATACATATTCCTACATCGTTTTTTTCAAAATTATATTCTCTTATTTTTTGGTATAAATGGAGAGTATGGTACTCGGTTCATAAAAGAAGACTCGATTTTTTCAACAATAGGTCCATCTAACTCCGAAAGATCTCTAACTTCAATCCACTCAGGATCGTTTACAAATGTGTCAAAATTCTTATTCCTAGATTCCATATCCTTATGTTCTATTACATAATAAATTTTATCCTTACCTTCAGCATCCTCCCAGAAATCAATAATTTTTAGTTCATGCTTTAAAAATAAGTCTACTGTATGATTACTAAATCTCTTATGGATTGCATCTAATCTATTAGGGTACATATAGTATATCCTTAATTCGTATATCATTTATTTTCCATCCTTTCTCTGATTTAAATGTTAATCTTAAATTGTCCAACCATCATTTGTAAGTCGACTGCCATTTCCGAAAGTATACTTACAGAGGCTGAAATCTCCTCAAGTCCCGCTGACTGCTCTTGAACTGATGCAGCAACATGCTCGCTTTCTTCTGAGGATTCCCTTGCTACTTCAGTGATTAAATAACTCATTTCTTCCACTTCTTTTATTCTTTCAACCATTTTTTCAATTTCCATAGAAATTTCTTTTACATGTATATCAACTTCTTTGCTTGTATTCACAATCTCACTGAAAGTATCTCTGGCGTCATTGGCCATTTGCGTACCCTCTTTCACTTCTTTCACTCCTACTAGCATGCTGCCTGCGAGTTCTTCGGAACTATTTTGAATATCTCTTAACATTTCGGTGATTTCCTTTGTGGCATTCGAAGATCCTTCCGCCAATTTTCTAATCTCATCTGCAACTACTGCAAAGCCTTTTCCATGCGTTCCTGCTCTAGCGGCTTCAATTGCAGCGTTCAAAGCAAGTAAATTTGTCTGAGATGCCATATTAGAAATCGTATCAAGCACCTTCTTAATTTCAGAAGATTTTTCTTTAAGATCCTCGGATACCGATTGTGTAGCCACTATTTTTTCTTCAATCACTTCTATTTGATTCAGTAACGCTACCATTTTATCATTTCCAACATTGGCAGCATTTGTTGCCTTCTCCGAGGATAACAACACCTTATTCGTATCTTCATAAACCTTTTTGTTTCCTTCATATAAATTAGTAGCTATTTTAAAGGTTTTTTCTGACTGTTCCCTCTGGTTTACCGCTCCTTCACTAATATGTATGATTGATACGGCAATTTGTTCGACAGCTTTGGAGTTTTCCTCTGCATTAGACTTTAAAAATTCAGCGGAATTGGCTACATTATTACTATTTTCACTAATTTTCCCAATAATAGTTCGTAAATTTTGTCCCATCTTATTAAAAGCATTCGCTAGGATGGATAAGTCATCCTTTGAATGAACTTGTATTTCTTCAACTTGCAAATTTCCATCGGCTATTTCCTGTGCATATCGAGCAAGTTTTGTAATCATTCCTGTTATTCTATTCGTTAGTAGAACAGCTCCAAAAATACTTAGTCCTCCAACTAATAGAATTAACCCGAAAATTATTTTTCCTGTCATCTCAGCAGCCTTATTCAGCCTCATTTTTTCTATAGAATTGTAGTCCAATTCATTTCGAATCAATTCTTGAAGATTACTTTGCATATATCCAAAAATTTGTGTAGCATTTTTCTTACTTATCAAAAGCTCAGTTGAATTCTTATTATCGATATGTTCAAGGGACTTCTCAACATTTTCACGATATGAAATGAATAGTTTTTCAGTTGCCTCGAAGAAAGATATACCATTCTTATTATTGATATACTTTTTGAGTTCAAGCATTTTATCTTCGTTCATTTTCAATAAGTCCATGACAGCTTTTTTATCCTCAGGCGTTTTGCTTATTGTATAAGTAGCAATTCCTTTTCCTCCTTGAAGGACTTGATCGCCATCCTTAATTATGCTATTTGCAATTATAGCAGATTCTACCATACCATCCATTTGTTGTAAGCTAGATTGTTGTTTAGAATAAGTTATAAGACTAATCGAGCCCATAACAATGACGATCACAGTAAATCCCATAATTAATTTAGCCTTTAGCGAAATACTAATCCTCATTAAATTATTAAAAGAATTTTCCTTTTTCATGATCTAGAACCTCCTAATAATAGATTTTCTTGTTCCTTATCTTCGGATTTACTAGGTTGTACACCCCTGAGGTAGTATTCATTTATAATGTATTGCAGTTGTTTATCTGCGCCTCGATAATCTAAAACAAGATTTTTTAGAATGGAAATGCAAATTACTATTAACTTATATTTATTGTAAGGGAGGCGAGTAATCCTTTCACTCACTTCCCTTACAATTTTCCACATCTTTATCTTGCTTTGCTTTTTGCTTTTTGCTTTTTGCTTTTTGCTTTTTGCTATGGTTATACCTTCCAAGAAATCGTTTGTCATCTATTTCAGTTTCATTTTAGCCTTTATTAGATACGTTTCATTCAAAGTATACTGTTATACAGCCTCACGTCTACGTTTTCTGCCAAAACAATCAAGACAGATGATGCCAGCAATCACGATTCCTTGACATATGATTTGAATATAGGAATCGATGCCCAACATGTTCATGCCGTTTTGCAGTACACCGAATACAAGTAAACCAATCGCGGACTGCGGTACACTACCAATGCCGCCTGCGAACGAGGTTCCACCTACCACAACACCACAGTTAACCACAAGTGCAGTGGTATCACCGTATGTTGATGATCCAGAGTTTAGCATAGATGAAAGCATAACGCCACCCAGTGCTGCAACAACACTACAAAGCACAAAAGTAGCCATTTTAATACGAAGTACATTGATACCGGAATACTTCGCTACCTCATAATCCCCACCGATTGCATAGCAATTCCTACCAAATGAAGTATAACGCAAAATCCAGTGAATAATTAAGAACACAATAATCATCACGATAACAAGATGAGGGATTGTATTAAATAATTTGCCGTTTGCGATCTTCAAAAAATCAGGGTTTGTACAAGGGATTGGATGCGCATCAGTTATCATCTGTGCAGTTCCCGTGAGTAGCATGCCCATACCCAAGGTAATGATAAAGGGCTCAGTCTTCTGATATACAGTTAAATATCCGTTTATAGTTCCTACAACAGCACCGACAAGCAATGCACACAATATGGCAATCCAAATAGGCGCATTATTATTCATCAGCTTAATTGCCACTATCCCCGAAACTACCATAACTCCACCGATGGACAAATCTACCCCTCCGGCGACAAGAACTACAGTAACGCCGAACGCAAGGATCATAAGTATAGACGACGAATTCATTAGATCGAATAAATTGTAGGATGTATAAAAGTTTGTTTTATTAAAAAGCATAATCACTAGCATCGCAATAAGAGCAAAAAAAGCTTTCTGCTTTGTTGCGATTTTAAGAAGCTTTTTGCCAGTATTAAAATTATTCATTCAGGTTTCCTCCTAAAGTTGCTTGCGGTTATCAAGCCAGATGGCAAGAATTAAAATCGCGCCTTTCGCTATGTATTGCATATAAACTGAAACACCCAGCAGATTCAAGCAGTTGGACATGAGTATTACCAACAAAGTACCCAACACAGTACGCAATACGCTTCCTTTTCCACCTACCAGAGTTGTACCGCCGACAACTACCGCAAGTATAGCGTTTGTCTCATAACCTTTACCGATGACCGGCGATGCCGTAGTCACGCGTGAAAAAAGTACAATTGCACCAAGAGCAGTCATGAAACCGGAAATCGTATAAATAAATGAGATGCTACGATTGATAGGTATACCAGCCAGTCTCGCAGCAGTTTTATTTCCACCAGTCAAACAAATGGCACGCCCCATATATGTCTTGTTTTGAAATATGTAGAGCACTAAAAGAATACCAAGAAATATAATGAAGGAGACGGATACGAATCCAACATTTCCTGAGCCAATTGCTTTAAAAATAGATGTATCTGCCTCGAGCCAGCTCATATGCATCGTTGATCCTCCACTTAAAATCAGTGCCAAACCACCGTATACAACACTCATTCCGAAGGTAATAAAAAGCGCCTCAGCCTGGGTCATTGCACCACTAATCAGTACCAATAAACTGTTAAAATATCCACAAAAGGCACCAAAACACAAGCCTATAATAAGTGCAGGTATCTGTCCAAGTGGTTCGATCAAGGAAATGGTCACCACAGCTATAAGAGAAAGCATGCCCGCCACCGACAAGTCGATAAAACCTCCAATGATTACGAACGTCATACCGAGAGCAACCATAATCAACGGTCCAAACTGGCGCATGACATTGGTCATATTTTGAATTGAAAGAAATTTTGGCTCTAAGATTGCAGTAATCAATATCAGTATCCCAATCGCAACCAATACCAGATAATCTTTGAATATAGTCTGAATAATTGTTTTTAAGTTCATTTGCTCACTCATGATTAAGTACCTCCCCACTTAGTCCAAGAGCCTTCTCCATGATCTGGTCTGGTGTATAATTTTGGGGTTCAAATTCACCCGTTATATGCCCGTCGTAGATGGTCAGTACTCGGTTACTCATATTCAGTACCTCTGGAAGCTCAGAAGATATCAATATAACGGATCCTCCGCTTTCTGCAATCTGCTTCATCAAAAGATAAATCTCATATTTGGCGCCAACATCTATACCCCTTGTAGGCTCATCCATAATAAGGATACGCGGATTAATTTCTAGCCATCGTCCCACGATGCATTTCTGCTGGTTTCCACCCGAAAGACTTCTGACCTTAGTCTTGATAGATGGAGTCTTAATTCCAAGGGATTTCACATGCCGTTCGGCTATGCCCTTTTCGATCGATTTTTTCAAAAAGCCAAACTTAGTCATCTTGTCAAAACTTGCCATGGAGATGTTGGCTTCAACTGAGAAAGGAAGCACAAGACCTTGCAGCTTTCGATCCTCTGGAACCAGCGCTATACCGGCCTTCTTTGCGTCTTTGGGCTTTTTGATTTTAACAAGCTTTCCGTCAATTAGGATTTCGTGGCCCTTTACCTTGTCCGCACCGAATATTGCCCTAACAATCTCGGTTCTTCCAGCGCCTACGAGTCCAACAAATCCTAAAATCTCACCTTTTTTTAGTTCAAAGGATATATCGTGCAATTTATGAGTATTGAGTGATCGAACCTCCAATAGTGTTTCGCCTACGCAATTCGGACGCTCGGGATATTCGTTTTCAATTGTACGGCCAACCATCTTCGCAATCATTTCGCTTCGTGTGAACTGCGCAGTAGCCTTAGTATCTATCACATTCCCGTCACGCATAATAGTCACTACGTCACAGAAATCAAATATTTCGTCAAGTTTATGACTGATATAGATAATGGTAATACCTTGAGCCTTAAGATGGTGTATGATCTCAACCAATTCCTTCATTTCGTCAGCAGTCAAACTACTACTTGGCTCATCCATGATAATGAGCTTGGATTCAAATGACAATGCTTTGGTGATCTCTACCATTTGCTTTTCCGAAACACTCAGTTCATTTACCAACTTGTGAGTGTCGATGTTGCATCCGATACTTGTGAGCAGTTCCTTCGCCTTTGCATGAGTGCCCTTCATACCATGCATCTCACGAAATCGACCAAGAAAAATGTTTTCGCCGACGCTCATCGTATTTACAAGATTTAATTCTTGATATATAATACTCAGTCCACTTTTCATTGACTGAATGGGAGTTGCATTTTTAATGGTCTCACCGTCGAAAGTGATAGTGCCCGATTCCTTTTGATGTACTCCGGACAATATTTTCATAAGCGTCGATTTACCAGCGCCGTTTTCTCCAACGATACCATGTACAATCCCACGCCCGAAGTCAATGGAGACCTGATCCAGTGCCTTGACTCCCGGAAAGGATTTACTCACATCTTTGATGCTAAGAATAACTTCCTGTTTCATATTTTCCATTTGAGTTAACCTCTTTCAAATATAATTTTATTAGCAAAGCTCGTTTCGGCTCAGCACCGAAACGAGCTTTATTACAAAATTTTATATTACCACTTTTACCACTCAGGAGCTGTAAATGTATCGATATTGCTTAAGTCAACGATATCTAGTGGAATGAAGTTTTGTGGCTCAACTGTTTCGCCATCAATAACTTTTCTAGCCAACTCGAGTGATTTTTGGCTCATAGTTGTGAAGTTTTGCATGATAGTAACACTTTGATCGCCTGCTTTTACTTGATCAAAACCAGCTCTACATCCGTCAACTCCTACTATGAATACATTTTCCATACCTGCAGCTTTTATAGCCTCGATGATACCAGTAGCACCGTTATCCCAATGACAGAATACGCCTTGAATATCATCACCGTTCTTAACGATCATATCTTCCATAATAGCCATTGCTTCGGAAGTGGACCATGTATTCGTTGCTTTGTAGTCAATAACTTCAATATTGGAGCCTTTAATCGCATTGTTAAAACCGTCATGACGTTTGATTTGAGCGTCATGGCCTGATTGTCCACCGATCTCAACAATTTTTGCGCCGTCTGGGAACTTATTTAAGAATGCTTGTGCTGATGCTTCACCTGCCATGTTGTCATTTACGCCTACGAAGAAATCACGCGCGTCTGTTTTACCTTCTGGTAAGTCAGAAGAAAACATTCCTACGACTATGCCCGCTTCCTTTGCTTCTGTTAAAGCTGGAATGATAGCATTGATATCGTTAGGGTTAACAAAGATCGCTTTTACACCTTGTGCTATGGCGTTTTTAACTGCTTGGGTCTCAGCCTGAGCATCGCCCTTGGCGTCAAGAATAACCACATCGAAGTTGTAATCTTTTGCATATTGTTGAAACTGTTTTGACGCAAAAGCTTGTGACTCGTTAGCCATGTCGGCAACGATAAAGGCAATTTTTTGTAATTCTGAGGTTGACTCTACATTGTCTGTAGCATCAGTTTCAGTAGCAGATTCTTTTGGTGCGGTTTTACCACATCCTACCAAACCTACAACTAGGAAAGCTGTCAAAAACATAGCGATAATTTTTTTGTTCATTTCTAAATCCTCCACTTTTTTTAAGATTTTGAATTCACAGATTTATCTTCAGGCTAAAGTTTGATGTAGTTTAGCCATAGATACAAATTATTAACTGATCAAAGAACAAAAGCCTTGAAAATATGTTGTTAGAAACTATTCTTGTTATGTATATTGATTGTTTCTTTTATATGAAGCTATTTATCGTTTCGTATTCCAGCTCATTTACTTCTGAATTACTTGTCTGGACTAATTATATATCACATATTTGCAAATTGCAATACTAAAATGCGTTATTTGTAAATATTTATCTTTCATATGAAAGTTATAAACATTGCTTTGTAACTAGGTAAAAAAATTTAAATAGCACTTAAACCTTTTAGAAATAGCATTATTCAGCCTTTTATCTAGGATCACCAAGCAAAAATACATGTTTTTCTACGTAAGTGTATTGCGTTTTATTTGAAACTATAATATAATTATGTGAATATCTTTCAATAATTCGAATGTATTTTTAATTAGCCTTGGTCTATTTATCAGACATTTTGATTAAATCTTATATGGTTGGGGATGATTTTTTGAACGAAAGACAACTCGCAATATTAAATATGGTTTCTAATGCTCCCAAAATCAACGTATCTAGCTTATCCAAAGAACTCGGTGTATCTCAGGTAACCATCAGACAAGACCTCAGAACCCTTGAGAACAACGGGATGTTAAAGCGGTTTCACGGAGGGGCAATGCCTGTTTCTGATGATGACATGATGAAAAGGCTATCATTTAATTTCGAAGTAAAAACCGCAATCGCACAGGAAGCTGCTTCACTTGTAAGTAACGGTGAAACTGTTTTAATTGAATCAGGCTCAACAAATGTACTTTTGGCGGTTGAACTAGCAAAGAAGAATAACATTACAATAATAACCAACTCGGCCTTTATTAGTAGGTATATCAGCGGCATAAACAACATCAAGATCATATTGCTTGGTGGCGACTACCAACACGAGTCAGAAGTATTGGTCGGCCCCCTTACTAGGAAATGCTTAAAGGAATTTCATGTCGATAAGGTTTTTATTGGAGTTGACGGTTTCAGCCCAAGTACAGGTTTCACTTGCGTTAACCTTATGAGAGCAGAAGTTGCCCATGCGATGGCCGAACAAGCCGACAAGGTAATCGTAGTTACTGATTCATCCAAGTTTAACATGCTTGGTGTCGCTAGCCAGCTTCAAGCCGAAGATGTGGACATAGTAATAACTGATACCAATATTTCTGCGAAGGATTTAGAAATATTAAAGAGTTTCGATATCGAAGTTAGATCTGTTTAATTTTAAAAGAAACAAAAGAGAAAACGGAAGCCCCATAGGCATCCGTTTTTCTTTTGTTTCTTTTTACTTGCAAACACGAGTTCGAAGACCTTCTATTTTCACTTGAAGTTTGGTTGACTTTCATTTGAATCTATGATAAATTATTATTATATCAAATATATTTTCTATCATAAATCGAACACGGGGAATAAAAAAATGATTTTTAACATCCAAAGGTTTTCAACACACGATGGTAAAGGAATAAGAACAAACATTTTTTTCAAGGGTTGTCCACTAAGATGCAAATGGTGTAATAATCCAGAAAGCCAGAATTTACAAACAGAGATTTTTTTCACTCCAAGCAAGTGCATCCTTTGTCTTGAGTGTGTCAAACTTTCGAAGAACAATGAATTTTCCTTGGAAAACGAGAAAATCACAATCAACAGGGATTCAATAAATTCCCCGGTGATTTTCAAGGATATTTGTCCATCAAAGGCAATTGAAATTATTGGAAACGAAACTGCCCTCGAAAAAATATTAGAAGAAGTTTTAAAAGACCTTCCTTTTTACAATAACAGTGACGGCGGTGTAACAGTAACAGGAGGAGAAGCTTTCCTTCAGCCCGATCTTCTTGAAGATATCACAAAAGCACTAAAGAAACTCAATATAAATATTTCCGCTGAAACCTGTCTTGATGTACCTTGGAATAACATCAAAAGATCTGCCGGAAATATAGATGTTTTTTTGGCTGACTTAAAGCACATCGATCCTTTAAAGTTTAAGGAATTTACAGACGGAGATTTGGACCAAGTATTGTCAAACTTCAGAGAACTGGAACGATTAGGATCAGTTGTAATCGTTAGAATTCCAGTAATTAATGGATTTAATGCTACCGAAGACGAAATGCATTCCATCCTAGATTTTGCAGCAGGATTAACAAATGTATCTGAAGTTCATCTTCTTCCCTATCACAGTCTTGGCACCGGTAAGTACACTTTATTAGGAAGGAATTATGATCTACATAATGCTTCAGTTGATGAAGGTTTCATGAACAATTTTATTGATTATGCAAAAAAATTAGGACTTAACGCAAATATAGGAGGTTAATCATGATAAATACAGAAAACAATCCAGTTTATTCTGACAGAATAAAAAAATTGAGGGACCGGGTCCTCGATACCAAACCTTCAGTTTGCACAGAAAGAGCCCACTTTTATACTAAAATGTATAAAAAATATGAGGCAATGCCAGTTCCCGTAAAACGTGCTCTTGCACTTGAAGAAACGTTAAAAAATATGAGCATTTATATTGATGAAGGAGAACTCATAGTAGGAAATCACTCCTCGATGCTAAACGGGGCACCCTTCTTTCCTGAATATGCTGTCGAATGGATGCTCAAAGAGCTTGATGAGTTTAATAAAAGACCAGGTGATGCCTTCTATCTTACAGAAAAAACAAAAGAAGAAATAAGAAACATTTGTCCTTTTTGGGAAGGTAGAACAACTTTAGATAAGGGATATGCATTGATGCCTGAGGAATATAAAGAAGTCCACAGCACAGGAATTATCCGCGCTGAAGGTAATTTAACTTCAGGAGATGCACATATAGCCGTTAATAACGAAAAAATACTAGCCCTTGGATTAAATGGATATCTTGACAAAGTATCTCTTTACAGAAATAACCTTGAATTAACTGACTACACTGATCTAAAGAAGGAACAGTTTTATAAATCTTTAACAATAGCTTTACAAGCGCTTCAAGCGTTCATTAAACGATTCGAAAACCTTTCATTTGAGCTCAGTAAAACAGAATCGGATTCAAAAAGAAAACTGGAGTTACTTAAAATCAGCGAAAACTGCAGTTACATATCCGAAAAGCCACCAAAAGACTTTTATCAGGCTCTTCAACTCGTTTATTTTGTACAACTAGTACTTCAGATTGAAAGCAACGGCCATTCTGTTTCATTCGGCAGAATGGATCAATACTTATATAAATTCTACAAAAAAGATATAGATGCTAGTTCAATCACGAAAGCATTTGCAACGGAACTTTTAGAAAGTACCTGGGTTAAACTAATGTCTATTAAAAAAATTCGCTCCTGGTCTCATACAAAATTTTCCGCAGGAGGACCGTTATATCAAAATGTAACAATCGGCGGTCAAACTACAAGTGGAGAGGATGCAGTAAATGAATTGAGTATTATTATTTTAAGATCTGTTGGAAATACAAAGTTAACTCAGCCTAACCTCTCAGTCAGATTTCACAAAAATTTAAGCCAAGACTTCATGCTTGAATGTATGAAGATCATCGAAAAAGGTTTTGGAATGCCAGCATTCAATAATGACGAAATAGTAATACCCCAATTAATAAAGCTTGGTGTTGAAAAAGATGATGCTTATAATTATTCAGCTATTGGCTGCATAGAGGTAGCCGTTCCTGGAAAATGGGGTTACCGATGTACCGGAATGAGCTTCCTCAACTTTATGAGAGTTTTCATGGCTTCAATTAATGACGGTGTTGATAATATGTCCGGAAAAGTTTTTCGCAAAGGCAAAGGAAAACTGAATGATTTTAAATCCTTTGAAGAATTAATGGATGCCTGGAAGTATCAAATAGAATATTATGCCAAAGCAACCGTTGCCATCGATACTGCTGTTGATACTGTTCTCGAGGAAAATGTACCAGATATACTCTGCTCCACCTTCGTAGACGACTGCATTAGCACAGGTAAATTCATTAAAGAAGGCGGCAGTAAATATGATTTCATTTCAGGATTACAGGTTGGAATAGCCAACCTTGGCAATTCACTTGCCGCAATCAAAAAACTTGTTTTTGAAGAAAAAAGAATATCAAGCTCCGAGTTAACAGATGCCCTTGAAAATAACTTCGAAGGCATACAAGGCGAAAAAATAAGGCAAATACTGCTTAATTACGCACCTAAATTTGGTAATGACGATAACTACGTGGATTTGCTAATAAAAGATGCGTACATGGACTTCATCAACGAATTAGAAAAATACCATACGACAAGATATAGAAGAGGACCGATTGGATGTAAGTATTATGCCGGAACCTCAAGCATTTCCTCAAATGTTCCTTCGGGTGCAGTGGTCAAAGCAACTCCTGATGGTAGAAAGGCATTTACACCTCTAGCTGAGGGTAGCTCTCCTTCATCTGGAACAGATGTTTTAGGTCCAACAGCAGTGTTTAATTCTATCTCAAAATTACCAGTAGAAAAGATTCTTGGTGGTATTTTGTTAAATCAAAAACTGAATCCACAGTCATTAAAAAGCGAAAGTGATAAAAATAAGCTGATTTCAATGTTGAGAACATTTTTTACAGATTTAAAAGGTTGGCATGTCCAGTACAATATCGTTTCAAGAGAGACCCTTTTAGATGCTCAAAAAAATCCCGAACAATACAGGGATCTCATTATCAGGGTAGCTGGTTATTCTGCCTTTTTCAATACACTGTCTCCCGATACTCAGGATGACATAATAGCAAGAACCGAACATTCATTATAAAAGGAGATTATTTATGGAAAAGCTTCTCTGTGGAGTAGATTTAGGTGGTACCAAGCTTTCAGCAGGATTAGTTACTTTAGACGGAACAATTGTCGACGAGATATGCACCTATGACCATACTCAAAAAGATAGTGATGGTATTGTAATGGATATTGTGGCATTGGTAAATTCTCTTTTGGAAAAGAACTCACTTACAGAAGACAACCTACTTGGATTGGGCGTTGGCTTCGCTGGACACGTCAGATATAAGGATGGAACTACCATTACCACAAGCAATCTGACTGCTGGCTTCAAAAACTATCCTTTCAAAGCAAATATTCAAAAACACTTTAATACTATAAAAGTTTTTGTTGATAATGATGCCAACGCACAAACCTTCGCGGAATACAAGTATGGAGCTGGCAAAGGATATGAAGATATGATCTTTATGACCATAAGCACAGGGATTGGCGCTGGAATCATAAGTAACGGAAAACTCCTTCGCGGAATCACAGGTACTGCAGGAGAGGTTGGGCATACAATTATAAGACCAGAATCTGATCGAAAATGCGGCTGTGGCAATTATGGTTGCCTAATGACTCAAGCTTGTGGACTTTTTCTAGCTGACATCGCAATTGATAAAATCAATGTAGGAATAAAAAGCAGCCTTGGAATAACCATAGAAAATGCCCACGAAAAAATAAATGGCGTTACCGTAAAAACGGGCCTCGATGAAGGAGATGAACTCTCCAAAGCGATCGTATTTGAAAGTGCTGATTCCATTGCCATAGCGTTGTATAACCTTTTTCAATTATACAATCCACCGATCATAGTATTAGGCGGAGGACTTGTTAACTGGGGCTCCCTCTATATTGACCGGATTCGCGAAAAATTTCACTTACTCGCAAAAGATATGCTTATTGATGAGATTAAAATTGAGTATACAGCAATTGGAAAAAACGCTGGTATCATTGGCGCAGCTTCCCTTCCATTGGAGGCTTAAGGACTTTAAAACGATTTTTGCTCACCTATAGCTTAATACCACCATTTTCTTCTATCTAACCCTCCCTGTTGGATATATTTATATACGCTACAACTTAAAAGACTGAATTCAGCTTTTCACCGAACTCAGTCTTTTTTGTTTATTTATCATCCGTTACCAATAACTATGCATTCTTTTCAAAATAACCTTTACGCTTACTTAGATAGACCTTGTTCAACTAAGAATGCTTTCGCAACATCATAAGGCTTTAAACCTTCTGCATCTACGGCATAGTTCATTTCAATCATAGTTTCATTATCAACTACCCCTTCTAAACTCACTAATAATTCTTTAAGGTTTGGAGCTGTATCTGCAAATTCATCAAACAATGTAGTTCTGGTTAAAAACGAACCATAGTATTGAGGAAAGAAGGAAAGATCATCTTTCAAGATAAGTAAATTGGATTTTTTGTTTAAGCCATCTGTTGAGTAAACCATAGTTACATCGATATTACCACTGTCCATTGCTGCATATTTTAGCCCAATATCAATAGAACTACTGTCTTTCCATTCAATTCCATAGTGCTTATTAAATGGATTGAATCTCATTGTACCCTCTTCATCAAAAAATTCATGCTCTGCACCAAATATCAAATTTTCAGTAAATGGTTTTAGTTCACTTATTGTGCTTATATTCTTTTCTTTAGCAAATCCTTTGTCAAGGGCTAAAGCATATGTATTTTCGAAGCCAAATTTACTAATTAATATAAGTCCCTTTTCTTCAATACCTTTTACATTTGTCCACTCAAATAAATCTTCACCTTCTGGTACATCACTTGGATCATGTCCTAAAATAGTGGTTAAAAGCGTTCCGTCATAACTTACATAAAGATCAACCTCTTCAGATGTTAGCGCATTTGCTGCTGCTACAGTATTCATGGAGTCATGAAATGTTACGGTTAAATCAGTATTTTCTTCGATCAAGATTCCTGCCATCTGCATTAAAATATCAATCTCAGAAAATTGTCCTTCTAATAAAACAATTTCTGTGTTTTTCTTTCCACCTCCACTACAACCCGAAAGTGCTCCAATCAATATTGCTGAAATGAATAGTAAAGAAAGTTTGTTTTTAAATTTAAACATTTTATTCTCCTTTTTTATTTAAATTTTATCTTGCTTTTAAACCTTTTTCTATGTGCCCCAAACCAAAATCAAAGACTACCGCCATTACCATAAGTGTTAATGTAGCCTGAATTAATGTCGTCATATCTTGTATTAATATAGCTCTGCTAATTGTTGATCCTAGTCCTCCTCCTCCCACTACTGCTCCAAATACTGCTGTACCTATGGAAGTTACTACTGCAATCCGAACCCCCGTAAAGACGATAGGAAAGGATAAGGGAAACTCAACTTTAAAAAGTCGCTGTAACTTAGTCATACCCATACCTTTTGCTGCTTCTTTAATACCTTCGTCGATATTATTCAATCCACTATAGGTATTCCTCACAATTGGAAGCAAAGAATACAACACAATTCCAATAATAACTGTGGTACTTGTGGCCCCAAAGAAAAGCATTATTAAGCCGAGTAAGGCAAGAACTGGTATTGTCTGCATGATGTCAACGCTCCATAAAATAACTGATCGGGTAGGTTTGAACATATAAGCGATCGCCCCAAGTATGAGACCTAATATAGTCGTAAATATGCACGCTACGCCTACTAAATATAAGTGTTGCAATACAAATCTCATTTCCATGTTATGTCCTCCCTTTCAGACCTCTTGGCGTAATTTTACTTTGAATGAAGTCAATAAGCAAACCTAAAATAATAGCAATCACAGCTGCTGGAAGCGCCCCACCAATGATTAAAACATTGTTATTTGTATCAATTCCTCTATAGATGAATTCTCCCAAACCACCAAGACCTATCATCGCAGCCAATACTGCCCAGCTTACTGTATATATCGTAGACATCCTAAGGCCACTGATGATGGCACTCATAGCAAGTGGAATTTCAACTTTGAATAGAATTTGCATATTGCTCATACCACATCCACGTGCAGCCTCCTTTAAGCTTTCATCCACGCTAAGTATGCCCGTGTAGGTATTTTTTAAAATCGGAAAAATCGCATAAATGGATAGTGCAATGATAACAGTTATTGGCTTCATCCCTATAAATATAAAAAGCACACCAATAAAAACCAAACCCGGAATCGTCTGAAAAACTCCAATTATAGGAATGACTATCTTTGATATCTTAGGAAATCTGGATAGTACTATTCCAAGTATTAATGCTATTATAAATCCAATGGCCACTGAAACAAAAACATATTGAAGATGTACTATGATAGCATGAACTAATTTATCTCCATATTTTTCTAAAAAGCTTATAATGCTCAAATTATCCCCCCCCAAACTACACTTGCTAAGGCTTTCGTTATGCTACTTCCAGTTATTATACCCGCAACTGAGTCATTTTCATCTAATACGACGAGATAATCGGACTTGGTTTCAATCAATCTATCAAAAGCATGTTTCGCATTGGTGGTAATCATAACAGTTTCAATATTGCTATCCACAATCGTAGATACCATCTCACCAGGCTTACCATGTGCCCTTATATTTTCAATAGTCACTACACCTTTGAATCTATCGTTGGAATCCACAACAACTGCTGAATTCAACTCTCTCTGCTTCATGAGGGAAATACATTCAAGCGTTTTTTTGGTCTCTAGTACAATTAATACTTTTTTCTTCATAACATCAGCACAAGTCAAATCATTATCATTTGAAGAAGAAGTGATTTTCCCTAAAAAGTTACTAATGATTGGATCTGCTGGATTGTTAAGCATCTCTTCTGGTGCAGCTACTTGCAATATTTTACCTTTGGACATAAATACAATCTTATCAGCCATATTAACCGCTTCATCCATATCATGTGTCACAAATATAATGGTTTTATGTAATTTCTTTTGTAGTAACTTCAGTTCATCTTGTAGGTTTTCTCTTGTAATGGGATCAAGCGCACCAAAAGGTTCATCCATTAATATAATAGGTGGTTCCCCTGCAAGTGCTCTTAGAACACCAACACGCTGTTGTTGCCCCCCACTTAATTCATTTGGATATTTATGCGCATTTTCTTCATATGGCATATTCACAAGTTCTAACAGTTCACGTACCCTTTGATTACATCTCTCTTTGCTCCACTTTAACAATTTAGGCACAACAGATATGTTCTCTTCAATGGTCATGTTAGGGAAAAGACCTATTTGTTGAATAACATAACCAATTTCTCTACGAAGCTCAACTGCATCGATATTCATAATGTTTTTATCATCAATGAAAATAGTACCTTCATCCATTTTGATTAATTTATTTATTAATTTTAGCGTTGTAGTTTTACCACAACCAGAAGGTCCAATGAGTACAACAAACTCTCCATCGTTAATTGTTAAGTTTAGGTTATCAATAACTTTTACATTATTGTACTTTTTACTAACATTCTCGTAAACAATCATGTATTTCTCCTCTCTATGTATGAAATCATTTGGTAATCTTGAATCAGAAAATTTATTTGTCAAGGTTCCCAAAAATCAATTTTTATGTTTTTCAAAAATAACTGACAACTTAATTTTAACATCAAGTTGTCACATTGTAAACCACAACATTAAAATTACCAACTAAAAAACCAATTAATTGTACTTCATTTTTTTCCATTCTTCGTATCATAATCAAGCATGCTTGCTTATGATAACTTTTCTTGCAAACAAAAAAAGCACCTGCAATTGAGATGCTTTACAAATAAGCCATAAATTTTGTTATTTTCCGTCTTGTTATTATACCTGCCATTTTGCATTATTAATTATTGAGGTACCCAATAATACGTTCGTATGCATTCTCATCTCCAATAAATATAAAAATATCTCCTTCTGTAAATAGCGCATATGGACCGGGAGAAAGTATAATCTGCCCCTCTCTTCTAATGGCTATAATCGTAGCTCCCGTATTCTGCCAAAAATTTACTTCTGCAATAGTCTTTTCTAAGAGCTTACACGAATTACCAATGCCAATTTCAATTGGTGAAAAGGGATTCGTATTCTTAAATCTTTCAGAAAAATCTATTAGTTTGTTGATTTTTAATTCTAAATCTTCATTCATTTTTCTTTTATTTTGAATTATGGTTAAAATATCCTTCTTGATATAATTCAAGGAATCTATGTTTTTAAATTTTTCTATAAATTTATATGCATCGTTTCTTGATTTCACAACTATTCCGCTTCCTTGATATACCTCAACGATAAATACATCCTCTAACAATATAATTGCTCTGCGTATAGTTTCTGGCGAAACATTATATTGACTTGCTAACGTTGATCTCCCATGAATCTTTGATCCGACTGCAAATTCCCCATTCGCTATTCTATTTGCTATATCAATTGCTATTTGTTGATATAAAGGTTTTATGATTTGTTCCTCTGGCATCTTAATCCTCCGTCTATAAATTTTACATTTTTTCCTAGCTTATTTCTTAATAAAAACAACCTTTAGATAATTACCTTCTTTAAATTCTTTTATCCCTCTAAAATCTTCTGGCAAGGAAAATTCTTCCACTATCTCATACTTCTCATTTATTTCTTTAAAAGCTTTATCAATAAACACCTTAAACATATCTATATCGAAATTACTACAATTTGTGGAAGCAATCATAATACCATTGTCCTCTGTTATTTCTATAGCTTCCTTCAACAAACCAACATAATCCTTTGTCACACTGAAAGTATGCTTTTTAGATCTGGCAAAACTTGGAGGATCAAGAATAACGATATCAAACTTTAGATTTTTCTTAATAGCATATTTAAAATAATGAAATACATCTTCAACAATGATATCCTGAGCTTCACAATCAATTCCGTTTATAATAAAATTCTCTCTCGTCTTACTTAAACTTCTATTCGCAAGATCGACACTCGTCGTCTTATACGCGCCCCCTAGTGCTGCAAATACCGAAAAAGCTCCAGTATACGAAAATGTATTTAAAACACTTTTTCCTTTTGCATATTTATCTCTAAGTTTCTTCCTTACCTCTCTTTGATCTAAAAACACGCCAACCATTGGCCCATCATTTAAATAGATTGAAAATTTTACACCATTTTCTTTCACTATAATTGGAAATTCCGCTCTTTTTCCACTAACAAAATCATCTTCCTCAATATATTTTCCCTCATCATCAAATCTTTTTTTCTGGTAAACCGCTTTATATTCAACCAATTTATAAAGTGAATTTAAAATGTCATCTTTAAACTCATAGATTCCCTTACTATACCAATTAATCAAGTAATAGCCATCGAAATAATCGATTGTTAAGCCGCCTATTCCATCACCTTCCCCATTAAATACCCTAAAAGCAGTAGTATCAGTATCATTATAATATCTTTTTCGTCTATCTATTGCCGACTTAATCCTATTCTCAAAAAAAATTTGATCTATCTTTTCGTTTTCTTCTCTACTTAAAATCCATCCTGCTCCCTTATTCTGTTTTCCATAATACCCTTTTCCAATAAATTTCTTGTTTTCAGCGAAGAGATTAACAAGTGTTCCTTCTTCCCCAACTTTCTCAAAGTCAATGATTGCTTCTTTTGATATTAAGGGGTATCCCATTTTATACTTTTTTATATGCTTAGATTTTATATTTAAATCGACTTCATTTTTCATTCGTATCATCCTGCCTTTTTAATTATCTGATATGATAAATTTGATGATTATCTGCTATACTCTTACTCCTTATAATGATAGAGAATTTTACTTTTTTGTAATCGCTGATAGTGTTTTATCTTATGGCCAAGCGCATTCACTTGAAAAAACCAAATAGAAAATATTTCCCATATAGCAACCCACGCACCAATAAATAAGCCCTCTGAAATAATACGATCAAATAGTGGGTCTAGAATTATTTTATTTGAAAATACCGTTGAAATCAATAATAATGTACCGATAATAAAAAACAATACGGTACTTCTCATCAATCGATAACGTTCTGACTGGGTTTGACGAATCTTATATCCAAAATAATTATGAATCCCCTCAATGCTCCTTGTCTCCCGTTTCACATCATATAAATGCATCAACAGGAAAAAATCAACTATAAACTCTCGCTTCTTCGGAATCTCATATGAACAAGACATCAGGTACTCAAGCAAATCCTCATCTAAATCCCGATTCACAAAAGGTGAGTAATCCCAATCACTATATACATCCCGATAGTCATTGAGTTGAATATCAATATGATATATCTTTTTATTCTCATCATAACGATAGATAGTTTTTAGTATCTTTTCCTTCATTTCCTCACCTTTGCTTTTACTTATTGTCATTATTGAGATTATTATAGTCTATATTGGCCAATTGTCAATAGATTTCTATTTATCTCTAATCATTATAAGGCATTTTCAAATGTAATAATTAGGTAATAGGGATGATTTTTGTAGTTTAATTAACATTCATCTTTACTCTTCAAAAAATAATTAATAACAAATAACAGGAGTCCCAGTATCAATATTATCGTAAATTACATTTACTACATCGTAGGAACAATTTATACAACCATGAGACCCATCTGTCTCATAAATATTTCCTCCAAACTTACTTCTCCAATTTGCATCATGCATTCCTATACCTCCGTTAAAAGGCATCCAAAAGGTAACCGGAGCTGCGTAATCTGGACCTCTTAATACAACATTCTTTGCTTTTCTTTTTAATGTGTATACGCCTACCGGTGTTGCATGACCGCTACTTACATTGCCCGTAACAATATTCCCTTCTACAAGAAGCGCGTCACTTTTATAAAACCATATATGCTGCTTGGTCAAACTTATTTCTACATAGGTATTGCCGATATCACAGTATGAGGGTTCCAGTATAGTAGTTGATCCTTTTTTAATAGTTGAAATCAAATTTTGCATTTCTATATCTTTATGAATAGAGTTTGCAAAATCACCTCCATCGATTTGTATTGCTTCACCTGAAGATGTTTTAATGTTTCTTGTCCTTCCGATCGTATTGTATTTTTCTGATAATACATCTATATACTCTTCCACTTTCCTCTCATTGATTGCAACATCAAAATTTTCATCAACTATTAGCCATTTATTTATTATGGAACCGTCTAAAACTTCTTTACTGTTTCCGAAAGTATAGATAATTGTTGAAGATGCGTACTGATTAAGGATATTTTTAACCTCTATTGTCTTTTGTGACTTATAATTATACTTCGGCTCTATGTAGCACCTGATTAATTCCAAATCAAGCTCTACTTCCGCCTTAGATAATGTATCCGACAAATGAGCATATAATTTCGATTGATCTACCTTGTTTCCAGAGATTTCATCTACAATTACATAATAGCCATCTACGTATTGAAAACTGGGATTTCTAGGTTCGATAATATTTCTGCTATCAAGGCAAGAGAGCTTATCTATTCGTTCCTTTAATAGTAGCTCATCATATGTAACTCTTACGGTCATTTCGTAATCATTTTTATTGAAATATGCTAAAATCCAGTTAAAAGGATTTTGATTTTGCCAATCTTTAAGTTCATTAAACTCAAGCAAATTATACTTCAAACCTACCTCAGTGGCTTTTATTTGTTCGCTTTTTCCTCCTCGCTCTTTAAGGTTTAAACTATAATTCTCAAGCTCTGATATCATTAGAATTTTTACATTCTTTACCGATTTCCCTGAAACATTTATTCCATTAATTTCAGAGCCAAAATAAAAATGATTCATGAAAAATACTGTCATAACAAAATAGATGCCGAGTAAAATGCAAAGAGTAATTATGATGTGTAGAACAAATTTCTTGTAGTTTTTTAATGGTTTATCTTCTGGTTTTTGTTCTTGTTCTTCCTGCTCTTGTTCTTCTCGTTCTTCTTGTTCTTCTTGTTTTTCTTGTTTTTCTTGTTTTTCTTGTTTTTCTTGTTCTTCTTGTTTTTCTTGTTCTTCTTGCTGTTCTTGCTGTTCTTGCTGTTCTTGCTGTTCTTCTTGTTCTGCTGATTTCTCCACTTCATTTTCTAATAGACTTTCCATTTGCTCTTCTGTCAGATTTTTCACTTCATTCTCTATTGGATTGTTCACGCCCTTTTCCATTTGATTACCTGTTGTGGTTCCCACTTCCTTTTCCATAATACCATCCTTTAATACTAGCAAATTTATAATTAGTGCCACTTTTAGAGATAAGTTTATCAACATTAATAAAGACAATAAAGTCTACTGTCAATTTTATGTGGTAGCATTCATATTTAAAACGATTATCTCAGATTATGATTTAGAATTAGTTATCACAATTTAGACTAATAAAAAAAGAGCAGCAATTTTATTTTTAAACTGCTAGTCTTTTTATCGAGATTAGTTTGGGATAAATATAACAATTATGTAAACCTGTTTCAAAACATGATATTACTTCTAATTTAGGTTGGCTTTTTCTGTTTATATGAATCTAACTAAACATAGGTGTTCTATATGTTTCCGAACAAAAACTACTTTAGATATCTAACTAACTTGCAATTTAACAATAAAAACCACAAACTCAGAAATTATTTAACTGTTTTTGTGGTTTTATATTTTCTAAAAACGAATCCCTAAATGATAGCTTGTAGGGTACATAATTTACTTATAACCATCCTTTTTGTCCATAGCTTCATCTTTAATTTCTTCTCTCATACCATTGAGAGCACCTTCTCTACGTTCATTTCTCGCTTTTAATGTTTCTATCGTTTTCTCATCATCTGTTTCATCAATCATATCTTCTGCTCTATGAATATTCTCTAAAGTCATATCTATATTGTATTGAATTCTTTCTACATTATCACTTCTATCGTCTTTATTGTGTTTCATCGTTCTTGTCTCCTTTATATGAATAGTTTTTGGTGAGCTTATGTTAAACGCCTACGTCTTATCTTTTGTATATCTATTGCTTTTATTCATCTATCATTAAAATCTCCTAACTATATTTATATTTATCTTCCTCACTAATTTCTTAATAAAAATAAGCTTAACATATTATCTTTCTATATAGAAAAGCACCCCATTTGGGATGCTAATAAATTTTACAATATAGGATATGTATTAAGTCAAACTAACTAATGTTATGGAACCAATATTTGCAATGCCTTTTCCTCAATTTGTACAGAAATGTTATCACTCCAAATAATTTCACCATCAATATTAATTGGCATGGCTTGTTCACTTTTAACCATTAACTTTTTTCCCCTACAAACTGATACTTCGTCAAGAGATTCATGCTTTCCATTAATAAATCTAGGAAGTAAAATCAAAGCTTTCATCCTTGATACTTTAGCAATTATACCAAAATCCAATTCACCATCATCTAATAAAGCTTTAGGTGCCGGTTGCATACCACCACCATAATAACGTCCATTTGCCATAGTGATAAATAGAATACGTTTCTTCATAATGCTTTGATTATCAACACTAATGAAAACCGAATAATCTTTTAGTCGAATGAGATTCCTAAAAATACTGATAAGATAAGAAAATTCACCACTTACCATAGGAATTCGTTTATATTTTTCTGCTTGATGTACAACTAATGCATCAAATCCGATTGATGCGATATTAGTATAATATCTATCGTTGATCTTTCCCAAATCAATCACTTTCAATTTTTGTTTTTGATATCGCTTAAGTATTTCAACAGGATCCTTTATATTCGTTATTCCCTTTATAAAATCATTGCCGGATCCACAGGGAACAGCAGCTACTATTGTTTCGCTATAGTACTTTGACTGAAGCACTCCATTAATGATTTCATTTAATGTCCCGTCACCACCAAGAGAATAAATAATCGTATGCTGTCTCGCATAAGTTTTAGCAAGCTCCGTTGCATGTCCTTTATAACTGGTCACTAAAATCAAAGGATTATTATAAGTTTCTTGAATATAATCTTTTAGATTAATCCCCTTTTTCTTACCTGCTTCAGGATTAATAATAAATACATGTCTTTTCATTTTTATCTCTTTTCTATTTTTTTATGATATTTATTTGAGTAAAGTTCATTCTTGTGGTTAACAATATATTCTTAACAACAATTAAATATAAAATTTCATATTTATTTCTATATAGCAGTTTTAATTATTATCAACAATTTTACCATTAACAAGCAAAAAAATCCACCTCATTCAAATTTATTAATGTGTATTATTGATGAAATAATAGTATACAATTTTCCGACTGAGGAATACTTAAATATAATTACATTATTAAAAGATTAGAATGGTCTAATGATTATTAACATTATTTATTAATCTAATAGACTGCGCATTCGATATTCTAAATCTGAAGGAGGTATCATGGATTCAATTCAAAAAAGCAACGCTCCTATAACAGAGCAAAGTAAAGAGGATCAATTAGCTATTTTTCGAGTAAACCATGCCGAAAACAAACTTACTACGAATCAAGCTATCTGTGTATCTAATACAACCGATTCACTAAAGGCTGGTAACCGAGGCCCAACTCTTATGGAGGACTTCCACTTTAGAGAAAAGCTTACTCACTTTGACCACGAAAGAATTCCAGAACGAGTAGTTCATGCCCGTGGCTTTGGTGCTCACGGTTATTTTCAAGTTTATGAACCTATGAAGGAGTTTACAAAAGCAATATTTCTCCAAGATCCATCCGTAAAAACACCAGTCTTTGTACGTTTTTCTACTGTAGTTGGATCACGAGGTTCAGCAGATACTGTAAGAGACGCACGAGGATTTGCTACTAAGTTTTATACTGAGGATGGAAACTACGATCTCGTAGCTAATAATATTCCCGTATTTTTCATTCAAGACGCAATTAAGTTTCCAGATGTTGTACACGCTCTTAAACCTGAGCCACACAATGAAATACCACAGGCCTCTGCTGCTCACGATACTTTTTGGGACTTTGTAGTGAATAACACAGAAACTGCACATATGATTATGTGGCTGCTTTCAGATAGGGCTATTCCAAGAAGCTTTAGAATGATGGAAGGCTTTGGAGTGAACACCTTTAGATTCGTTAACGATCAGGGCAAAGCTAGTTTTATTAAATTTCATTGGAAGCCTGCTCTTGGGGTTCATTCTCTCGTTTGGGATGAGGCGCAAAAATTAGCAGGTAAGGATCCAGATTATCATCGAAGAGATATATGGGAAGCTATAAATATGGGCGAGTTCCCTGAATATGAATTTGGTGTTCAGCTGATAGATGAAGCGGAAGAGTTCAAATTTGATTTCGATATTCTAGATCCTACTAAAATATGGCCTGAAGAACTTATTCCAGTAAAGATAATTGGTAAAATGACGCTAAATAGAAACGTAGATAATTTCTTTGCAGAGACTGAGCAGGTTGCCTTTCATCCAGGTCATGTAGTGCCAGGAATAGACTTTAGCAATGATCCTTTGTTACAAGGTCGTCTATTTTCCTACTTAGATACACAACTTATCCGGCTGGGTGGACCCAACTTTCATGAAATACCGATAAATCGTTCTGTGGTACCTGTCCATAACAATCAGCGTGACGGTTACCACAGAATGACTATAGACCAAGGGACTGTTAGTTATTTTCCTAATTCTATGCAAAATAACACTCCTACCCCTGTTCCAAGTTCTCAAGGTGGCTATGAACATTATGCTGAAAAAGTTGAAGGATCTAAGGTTCGTGAGCGCAATCAAAGCTTTGCTAACCATTTTAGTCAAGCAACGCTTTTCTGGAATAGTATGTCCGAGATAGAGAAACAACATATTATTGAAGCATTCCACTTTGAGGTTGGAAGTGTTATGGATAAGGAGATTAAGCAGAAAGTTGTAGATATGTTTAATAATGTAGATGGACAACTAGCAACTCAAATAGCTTTAGGGATAGGTGCCGTATCGCCACAAACTCCAAAACCTACTGAGAGCACTACTATTTCATCAGCATTAAGCCAAGCTAACACAAAAAAAGATGCCCGAACAAGAAAGATAGCTATTTTAGCAGACAATGGATTTAACTACGAAGAGCTTACTCAAGTAATGGATACTCTTAAAAATGCTAGCGTACACACAGAAATAATAAGTAAGAATTTAGGCATGATAGTAAGTTCTGACGGAAAGCAATTAGAAGTTGGTAAAAACTTTGTTACCACCGGTTCTATAAAATATGACGGAGTCTATATAGCCGGAGGAAAGCAAAGTGTAGATAGCCTGGTCCAGCAAGGTGATGCTATACACTTTGTAAATGAAGCCTTTAAACATGCTAAGACAATAGGGGCTTCCTGTGAAGGAGTAGATCTATTAATGTCCACAGCTGTAAAGAATGTAACAATGGCCAGTCTAGAACAGTCAGAGATAGTTAATGAATTAGGCATAATTACTATACGAAATGCTGTTAATATGAGCGATTTCAGTAACCAATATATATCAACCCTTGCTCAGCATAGACACTGGGATCGTCAGAATCAAAAAGAAATGGTACCAGCTTGATGAGTACACTATACGCAAAGCATTGTTACAATGATAATATTTTCATTCATTCTACTATTAACTTTCAAAAAATTACACCACATTAGGTTTTCTTAATGTGGTGTTTTTAACTACTGTTTAATAAAATTTTGTTTATTATATATCTATAATTCACATTTTAATCTTATTTTATATTCAATACCAATCATTGCCGTTTTAGGTACAAAGGGGACGATTCTATTTGTTTTACCTGTATTTTTAACAACCTGATAATCCCTTTATTTAGGCTTTCAAATACTGTTTTATATATTCTGTAATTTCCTTGAGGGACTTTTTCCCTTCTGGGGTAAGCTTAGGAAATATAGTAAAAACATGGAACATACCCTTCCATAACTTTAAGTTTACTTGTACTCCATCTTTTCTAGCCTTTTCTGCTAAATTTAATGAGTCGTCAAGCAATACCTCATCGTCACTTGTATGTATAAGTATAGGAGGAAATCCATTGAAATTTCCATACCTTGGAGAAATCAAAGGATTTTTTGTATCCTGGCCTCTTGTATAGGCCTCCACCAATGATATTTGATCTTCCAAAATCACCATTGGGTCTTTTTTCGCGTTGGTTTTATAGCTCTTGGCAGTTAGGGTAAGATCCGTTAACGGAGAAAAAAGAGCAAGCGCCGCTGGTAAAGCATCTCCTTTGTCTCTTAATGCTAATGTCAAAGCTAAGCATAATCCTCCTCCCGCAGAATCTCCCACAAGAATAATATTTTTAGAAGCTATTCCTTCAGATAAAAGGCTTTGGTATACTGAAATTGCATCCTCCAATGCTGCAGGAAATGGGTTTTCAGGAGCTAACCTATATTCCACATATAGTGTTCTAATACCCGTCTCCTTAGCTAAAATACTAGTAAACTGCCTGTAAGTAGTTATGGATCCTACACAATAACCCCCACCATGTAAAAACACAATGACTTTGCCTTTAGGTGCGTTCTCTAAAAAAAACCACTCTCCTGTTACACCACCTAACTGCACCTGTTGTAATTTAACATTCTTTGCTAATGAATATTTTCTGCTTAATTCATCAGTTTTTTTTCTTCTTAAGTTAAAATCTTTATCCCTTGGTATTACTTTCTTCATGATTTTTTTTACTATCCAAGCTTGTATACTCATTTAATCCCTCCATCTTCCTAATGATATTTATATAACTTATTATACCATATCATACAAATACCCTTTATCAAATAATATATTCGTCAAAGGATACTCGCCTTCTGTATTCGCATTCGAAAGTACAACCTAAACGATAATGTTTATATTGTATCCAAAAGATTCATTATGGGCTTCATCAATAATCTTAGTTAAATACTCTTCAATAGTAATTTTCATAACTCTCTATTCATTATTGCGTCATAAAGAAAGCCACCCTAACTCTACATTAAATAGTTACCCCATTTACATTTGCATGCTCATTTTCATCCATTGGTATGATAATGCATCTCCTTCCGTCAATGATTTGTGATTTAATCTGTGATATTTTCTCGGGTTTTACCCGAAGAAACACATCATAATTTGATTTAGTGCCTGCTGAATTAGGCTCAATATCAATCGGAGTATCTTCAATATCATTTGCTTCGAATGTGTTAATGCTCATTGTCTTTTCTAGCTTCTCTTCCAATCGTTCTACCTGTTCGGCTAAGGTCTTTTCCACTTTCCTTTTTTTGTTTTCAGCCAATACTTTTTTATCAATGAGATGATCGATTACTGGCAGGTCATCTCCAAAATTTTCAGCAAAGTCAAGATCAATTTTCTTAGTAATTTCTTCAGGCAAACCACTTTCCATCAAAATCTCCCGAACCGTTTCTTTAGTCAATTTCGCTGATCCTTCGAACGAATCCGTACAGGCAGTCTGCTCCTCTGCAAATTGAATTAAGCTTTCCTGGATATCACCAAAGACCATACTGCTTTTTTCAGTATCATTTACAGCCTTATTAATAATTGTTTGGAAGATGTTCTTTTGTTTAGAAGCAGTAGGTTTTACTTGGCATCCTAATACCAGCTCCATCAATTCGTTATGAGGTTCTGTTGTATTCTTCGTATAAAACATAACCGAATGGATATCCGTGCTGCGATCAGTAAATGCCGGAAATATAAAGGCTGTTTCAGGTGCGCCTACAACCCAGTCTCTGGTACGTGCACCTATTCTGTTTTCATCCTCCAAATATCCAAGCCCCGGTTTTGTAAGGTCCACAGGACATATGGCAACTATTAAATACTCATAGACCTCTTCTGATTCATCCAACTTTTGGTTATCGCTTGTTTTTGTCATGACATCATAAGCATCATGAAATGCTACAATTAGATAGTTCCCCACATATTCATAGCTATCAATGATGAGTTGATAAAATGCATCTAGAAGCCCTGCATCTTTCAATTTGCTTTCTTTAATTCCCAATAAAAAACGCTGTTTGCCGCCTTCTTTTTCTTCCTCAGGGAGAAATGGCAGTTCAAGCAAATTGTTACCAATGGTTCCTGATAATGTTTTTTTAGCAATATCTAAATACTTGAAAAATTCTACATCTTCCAAACTTAGAAATGTTTTATTAAAATTGACTAGAATTTCTTTATGCCCATTGACATAGCATCCACTCATTTTAGTGAATGTACCTTCATTCTTATTTAATCGTCTTCTTAACTCAAGTACATCTTTTTTGTTCATACCCACCTTACCTCCGATTATGCATGATTATCTAGTTTTCTATTATATAGCAAATCAGAGATAAAGCAAAGAAGTAATCATCCATTGCATATAAATTACATTTCGTCAGCATCGTAACGGGCTCCACACCATATATAAAATTACTTTTAGAGTTAACACAACTATATATATTTGCATTAAGTCAAAAGAATTTAAACCCTATGGCTTTGGTTTTTATTGTTTTAGCGTATTTTACCACCATATGAATCCCTTTGTCTTCACTATCTAACGCATCCTTTATAATGAAATACATATCCTCACCGGAACCCTTCATAATGAAATACCTAAAGGTATCAAAGACGTCTGAATTGTATGACACCAATAGAATTAGGATTATACCTTGTCAAATGTTACAAAACCTCCACATTCGCTACGGTTTTGTAACCGAATGCAAGCTAACGCTTGCACATAGGTGGGGGCTTGAACCCCCACTTATAGAAGCGGGGGACTTCTTCCCTTCGGTTAAATATTGCTGAATAACAAAAGTGCCAATGATGGTATTGACACTTTTGAAAGAATTTTTAATTATTTCCACTCTCTTTGACAGGGAGCAGTTCATGAATATAGGTTCTTAGGGTTTCCTACTTTAGTAGCTCTAAGCGGCCTGGGTCATTAGCAAATGCATCTTTTGCATTTTCCTTAGTGACAACAAGTGGAGGAAGTGCGTAGATGCCTACTTCCTTCTTGCCATTGTTCACGTCTGTGTCAAATGCAGGCATACCGTTTCCTGCTTGCAGCGATTTGATGATCTCAATCGTTTTGCTTACTAACGTGTCTGTTGGCTTAGCTATAGTTGAATACTGTCTGCCTTCCCAAATCCACTTAACTGTTTCGTTCTCGGCGTCGAGGCCCGAAGTCACAGGAAGCTCTTGACCAGCCTGCTCAGATGCGGTAATGCACGCACGAGCGATGCCGTCGTTAGGGCAGAGAACACCATCGATTTCCTTATCTGAGTAGAAGCCGGAAAGAAGGGAGTCCATACGAGCTTGAGCTTTAGAATTGTCCCAGTCCAAAGTAGCACACTGAGTAAACTCGTTTTGGCCTGATACTACAACTATAGTACCGTCGTCAATCTTAGGCTGGAGCACTGACATGGCACCCTTGAAGAAGTTGGGAGCGTTGGGGTCTGCAGGGCCGCCGCCGAACAACTCGATGTTGTAAGGACCCGCTCCCTTTTTAGCAGCCAATCCATCTAGCAAAGCCTGCCCTTGAAGTTCGCCGGTCTTGATGCTGTCGAACTGCACTACGCCGTCAATAGCGGTAGTGTTCTCAATGAGGCGATCATAGCCGATGATGAAGATGCCAGCCGCAGCTGCTTCTTCTAGAACCGCACCAAGCTGGGAACCGTCCACAGGACCTACAACGATTACCTTGGCACCATTTTGAATCATCGACTCAATCTGCTGTTGTTGCGTGGTAACCTTGTTGTCTGCGTGCTGGACGATTGCTTCAAAGCCTGCAACCTTCAATTTGCTTTTGAACATCTCATCCGCTTCTGCCCAGTTCTGAGTTCCGAGCCAAGGCAGTGCAACGCCGATGACTGCGTCTTCGGCAAACCCATCGCCGTCTGTAGCAGGTGTCTCAGCTGTTTCGCTGGTTTGTGGTACGTTGGTTTGAGGTGCGCGACCGCAACCCTGTACCATTACCATGATAAGCATTATTACGAGGAATAACGATATTGATTTCTTCATTTTACTATTCCCTCCTGTTTTAAGTCCATCGACTAATATGTAAACCCAGCCATGAGTTTATTAGGAACTACAGTTGGCAGGGTTACCTTCATTAGGTTTACTTTCTTTTTCCCGGAAATATCCTTCCTATGATGGATAGGCGACCCTGCTGCTTGTTGAAAACATCGAAACCAACTGCCGCAAGCAACACAAAGCCCTTAATAACCTGTGTGCGGTCAGCACCAACACCCATGAGCATCAGCCCAGAGTTGAGAACAGTCATCACCAGTCCTCCAACCATCGTAGCAATAACGGTTCCGACACCACCTGAAACAGCCGCCCCACCGATAAATACCGACGCGATGGCGTCCAATTCCCATCCGATGCCATCCGACGGGCCAGCCGCAGTTGAGCGGCCCACAAACATGATTCCGGCTAAAGCCGCAAGCATGGACATATTGAGCATGGTCAAAAAATATGTTCTCTGGACATTTACACCAGACAATGCGGCCGCACTTTTATTGCCTCCGACAGCGTAGATGTAGCGTCCAAATCTAGTCCGCTGTGTGATGATGTGGTAGATAATGACCAAAACCACAAGAATCAGACCCGGTACGGGGAAGGATGTGCCAGGGCGCCCTGTGCCGAAAATCCATGTTATGTACCCAATGACGATGCCGATCAAGCCAATCCGAACCACCACCGGCCAAAGCTCCTCTGTTTTTTCGGACCGTTTTGCCAAACGATTGTACTTGCGCAGTTGCGTAAAGGCGAACGCGGCGACTGCGATTATTCCCAGCAGTAGCGTCGAGTTGTTCATCCCTGTAAAAGCTGGCCCCCACTCGGGCAAATATCCCGCACCGAACACTTTGAGTTCCACCGGCGCCGGCACCGAGATCGACTTTGAAATCCAGATAACGCCGCCACGGAAAATCATCATGCCGCCCAAAGTTGTAATAAATCCTGGAATATTGAGCTTGGCCAGCCAGAACCCCTGCCACGCTCCGATCGTAGCGCCGACTGCAAGGCTGAGGAGTACTCCGAGCCACCACGGCAATCCCAAATCCCGCACCCCAATAGCCATTACCATTCCTGAGAAACCAGCCACCGAACCGACGGATAAATCGATTTGTCCGATTACGATGACCATCAACATTCCAATCGCCAGTACCATTACATACGCATTACCGGATATCAGGTTTTGGAAGTTAGAGGAAGTAATCATTTTCCCCTTCGAAGTAATATTAAAGATAATGGTAAGTGCCACTAAGGCAATTACCATGGTGTAATCCCGTAGTCCGCCACCTAGTATTTTGTTAAAATATTTCATAACGACTTTTCATCCTTTCTTGCTTTAGATTCTGACCCAGAGGTGTTTGTCATCATTTTCATGAGTATTTCCTGCTTGGCCTCATGGCGGTCTATCACGCCCGTTATGTTTCCCTCAAAAATGGTATAAATTTTGTCTGATATACCAAGTAGCTCGGGCAACTCGGAGGAAATGATTATGACTGCTTTCCCCTGATCTGCAAGTTCATGAATTAGGCGATAAATTTCGTACTTGGCGCCAACATCAATCCCACGGGTGGGCTCGTCAAGAATCAGAACATCCGGCTCTGTAAACATCCACTTGCCCAAAACAACCTTTTGCTGGTTCCCTCCGGACAAGGTGGCCACTCCGTGGTCAACGCTTTGCGTCTTGACATTTAAGGAACGGCGGTACTCTTCGGCAACCTGAAATTCCTGTTCCATATCAAGGAGCCCCCCGCGTAAAATTGCCCTTAGATTTGCCGACACAGTGGTTTTGCGGATGCTGTCTAACAAATTGAGCCCCAAGTTCTTGCGATCCTCGGGCACATAAGCGATGCCCTGACGGATTGCGGAGGCAACCGATGTGACGCGTATCTCTTTGCCCTTGACTTTGATAGAGCCTCCAAGGTGGACGCCGTAGTTTCGCCCAAAGATAGACCGCATCAGCTCAGTTCTTCCCGCACCCATAAGACCGGCGAAGCCGACGATCTCTCCGGCTCTGACAAAGAAACTGGAGTTCTTACATACCAGCCGCCCCGGATTATTGGGGTCTTCTACACGCCAATCGGTCACCTCGAAGATGACCTCGCCGAGTTTAGATTCATGAGCGGGATAGCGGTTTTCAATGGAGCGTCCTACCATAGCGCGGATGATGCGGTCCTCATCGACGTGTCCCGCTTCAACGGAGTAGGTTTCGACAGTGCGTCCGTCGCGGATGACTGTGACAGCATCTGCTATTGCCGCTATCTCGTTGAGCTTGTGCGAAATCATGATACAGGTGATGTCCCTGTCTTTTAAGCCGTGCATGAGCTCGAGCAAGTTCGCGGAGTCGGCCTCATTGAGTGCGGAGGTCGGCTCATCGAGAATTAGTAACTTAACGTTTTTGGAAAGTGCCTTCGCGATTTCCACCAGTTGCTGCTGGCCTACGCCCATGTGCTTAATCAAGGTGTTGGGATCAATACTCAACCCTACCCTCTCAAGCAGCTCTACCGTCCGTTTCCGTTCGGCGTCCCAGTCAATCAACCCATACTTCATGATCTCGTTTCCCAAAAAGATGTTTTCAGTAATGGATAGCTCTGGAATCATTGCCAGCTCTTGGTGAATAATAACTATGCCAGCACTTTCCGATTCTTTGATGTCCTTGAATACCATTTCACGGCCCATATAGATAATCTTTCCTTCATAGGAGCCGTGAGGATAAACACCAGAAAGAACCTTCATCAAAGTTGATTTCCCCGCACCATTCTCGCCGCAAATTGCGAGAATGGTGCCTCGATGTACCTCCAGCGACACATCGTCGAGCGCACGCACGCCCGGAAAAAGTTTGGTGATACCTTGCATCTGTAGTATTAAAGGATGTTCCATAATCACACTCCCCATACGCTTGCACTTTGCAAGCAAATATTATTGCGATTCTCCGCAAAATTCAACTGTTTAAGTCCTGCAATCACGCCCTCGTGATCATTTTCCAACGTAACATTTCGTGCCTGTCTTTTTATCTCTGCCGACGCATTGCCCATTGCAATGCAGGTGCCAGTAGCGAGCAACATATACTTTTTGCCTTCTATGGTATAAAAGATTCCTTCTTAGATTTTGCTTTACTTGGTTTAGATTGTATAGCATTGCAGCATAGCATTCTAGTGCTTAATGTCATTCTTCCATGGTGACAATTGTCATAAATGAAACGAAGAGGCTCCTAATTAGGAGCCCCTTCGTTTCTATACATTTCTTCTTTATGCACTGTTTATCTAAGCGCTAATTATGGGGTACAAAAAAGCTGCAAAACACAGTTATTTACCTGTATTTGCAGCTTTTTACGGCTGGAGGTGAAGCTGTACCGCTTCGAGCCGCGTAAAACGACTTCGCTTGGTTCACCAACACAATCGTTAGGACTTGTTGTATCTGCTAAGGTACCTGAACTCCTGTTAAGTAAGATTTCGTAACAGGAATGGACCATATCTGGATGAAGCCTGTATAATACAATAGCCTCATCTCTGTATATCACTACTTTTTCAACATAGAGCTCAATCAATTTTTTACAACTTCTTAAGTCAGAGGCCTCAAATAGCTGTTTTACTATCTTAAATGAATCCTTTATCATATCTTCTGTAACTTCTTTCAAGTTATTGTTATTGCATAGCCTTTGATACTCTGCTTCTGATTGAATTTTTAGATGTTCAAGTTCTGTGAGTTTATTTGCTAACGCCTCAGATGAAACCTTTGATGCTAGGATTAATAAATTATCGATTTCTTTCGAGAATTGAATAATATTTTCTTTAAGATCTTCTCTCCTCTTGACTAGTTCAGCATTTTTACCCAGTTGATAATTTCCATAGACCTTAACAAGTTGAGAAATAAATGCCTCATCATAAACGATTTCTGCTAGTTTTCTAAGCGCTATTTTTTCAATATATTCTCTTCTCACTTCTTTATTCACGCACATGTGCTTGTTTTTTCTTACACTACACCTATACGCTACTTGAAGGGATTTACTTCTTCCAGCATACCTAGAATGTCCAATAAAAGCGCCATGACATTCTCCACAAATTATTTTTCCACTTAAGACATAAATGTGTTTAGGAATCTTACGAGAATCGCCACGTACACGCTTCTTGATTATTTCTTGAGCAAGTTGGAAAGTTTCTTTTGATATTATAGGTGGAACTACACCTTCAACTTTGATGATTTCACTTTCGTCTTTAGAACCACCATGTCGGATTCCATCAACATCTTTCGCTGCAGACTTATTGAAAATATATAAACCAATATATTTTTCATTTCTAATAATGCCACTTAATGAACCATGGGCGAAGTGTTTTCCATTTTTTGTCCTGTAATTTCGCAAATTTAATTCATCTATTACCGCACCGTAGCCTTTACCTTGTGTGTATAAATTAAATATCAGTTTTACCACTTCTGCTTCTTTTGGATTAATCACTAACATCTTTGTTTGAGGGTTTACATCATACCCCAGCGGCGGGTGTCCGCCTGTATGTTGGCCCTTCAAGGCATTTTCTTTCATACCCTTGTGAACTTCCCTTGCAAGGTTTTTAGAGTAGTATTCTGCCATAGCTTCCAAAATCGATTCTAAAATCAAACTTTCTGGGCTTTCATCATCTAAGTACTCTAAGACACTGATGAGCGAAACGCCATGACGTTTGAGTTCCATACGATAACCAATACTGTCTTGCCGATTCCTAGCAAAACGATCAAGTTTATGAACCAATACCAAATCAAAGATTTCTTCTTTAGAATCTGCAATCATTTGTAAGAATTGTGGCCGATTATCTGTAGTTGCAGATTTTGCTTTATCAATATATTCATTCACAACAATCAAATTGTTTTTATTGGCATAATCTTTGATTGCCCTTAGTTGGGCTTCAATAGATTCCTCTCTCTGATTATCTGAACTAAATCGCGCATAAATCACTGCACGAACTACTTGTTTTTTTAATCGAATTTTTTCTATAATATTCATTGTGCCATCTCCTTTAAATTTATGAGATAGCCTCCAAAAATCTCTATTCACTTATCAAGGTGCAGTAAATATCATTTTAATGTTACTTCCCTTTTTACTCGGAAGTATTGTATCTATCAAAAGTCATGGCAAATTATCTATACCATAACATTTTTATGCTTAAAATCATCATCTAATATGGATAACCTTTCTATAGTTATTTTCAAAAACTTTATTCTCCAAATTATTAATAACCATATTTAAGAAACCGTCATGGCGTTTTTCATTTTTATATATAATTCATGTTCTAATTCATCTTTACATTTCCATAATAATAATGTTATTAGAGTACAGCTTATTTCTCGTACCAATGGTGCGAGAATTTGATTTTTTAAATAGTATACAAAGAAATTACACATTATGCAAATAGAGCTTTAGCTTGAAGTATGATATTTTCTAAATCAATTTTCTTTATTTGGCATACCTCTGTTCTCAATAATTCCAATTAATTCATTTCCTAACTCTTCATTTATAATCCTAATTATCGATTCTTCATTACGATTTTCACCTAATATATCAACCCCACCATACCATATTAGCTCATGATCGATTATCATAAATTTATGACTATGCCGCTCTTGCTGTATCACATTAATGCCAATTTCTTCATATTCTTTAATAAATTGATTAATGAAATCTCTTTGCTTTTCTGGGTACTCTTCGAGTCTTTTAGTCAACACTACGATACGAAGACCGCTGTGGTACTTAGCTGTTAACAATTCCTTAACTAATTCTACTTTGTTTTTTTGAATATGAGGACTAGATATTATAATCATCTTTTTTGATTCCCCAATATCTTTTATTATTTGACTAAAGTAATCAGTTGAACTATATATGACTTCTCCTGTACTATTGTCTTTGTTATTACTTTTAATGTTATAACCTACAGCTCGGTATTCATTAAGTCTTTTTTGATACATTCTCTCTAATACGCCTATATGAACATCAATATAATCATAAATTTGTACTTCTTCTTTGCCAATGTAGTTTCTATGAAGCCTTCCAGCATATTGAGCTATTGTGCCCTTCCATGATATTGGCATTGCCATGAATAAAGTATCTTGTCTTGCTTCATCAAATCCTTCACCAATTAATTTGCCTGTGGCAACAATTACAAACGTATCTGTGTTTTTATGATTCTTAATTTTTTCCATAGACGCTTTTCGTTCTTTTGAACTCATCCTACCTGAAAGTTCAATAACTTCAAAGTCTTTGTCTTTCATCATTTCTAAAAGCAAATCAATATGTGTTGTTCTTTCTGTAAGGACTATCGGATTTCTTCCAGCAAGTACAGCTCCCTCTATATCTTTTACTATTAAATTATTTCTAGATTTATTTTCACAAAGGTGTTTATAAACATCACTAATATGCCATTCACTTTCATTTTGATATAAAGGTATTCTGAACGAAGTAAATCGTGGAATTATGTAATGATCAAACGTTCTTTTTAGTGCCTCTTTTTTTGCATCTACTTTAAATCTAATTGGCCCACACTGCATAAAAATTATCGGATGTTGTCCATCTTTACGAATAGGTGTGGCTGATAATCCATAAACAAATTTAGAATGTGCTGAGCTAAGAATTCTATTAAAGTTGCTAGCAGAGACATGATGACATTCATCAGCCGGTGTCAAGTAAAAACTAAAAAAAGATCAATAAACGAATACCGCGTTTATCAATCTTTTTTGAATTAACATTTTATCCAACTCAATCACTAACAGCCCCTAGAATATGTTTCTCAATCAAAGGCCATCTATCTTTTGGGTTATTTATTATCTCTGATGCAATTGCAATCACAATATCCTTCTCCGGAATACAACAAATAACATTTCCGCCAGCTCCGAGTGCCGAGAATGAAAACAAATTATTATCATCCTTTAACCACCATAAATAGCCATAATGATTACTATTCATACTAATCGACTCCAAAATCCATTCTCTCGAAATAACTTGTTTTTGCTCCCACATTCCTTGGTTTAAATAGAGAAATCCAAAGCGTGCCATGTCTCTAGGTGAGAGTGTCAGTCCGAATCCTCCTGCTGTTATTCCTTGTGGATCTTTAGTCCAACCTTTAATATCCTTCCCAAACACAGCCTCAAGGCTAAACGATTTCATCTCATAATCAGGGATTTCCTTCATCCCCAATATTCTAAACAACTCTTTATTGGCATACTCGAGCATACTTTTTCCAGTTGCTTTTGTAATGATGGCTGAAAGCAAATGCGTACCTGCAGTATAATACTGAAATTGACCCAGTTGACCCTTTTGACCCAATAGATTTAGGGAATACGTAACCCAGTCCTTTTGTCTTCTGAGTCGATCTAATGGCTCATGACTTCGAGAATCCCCTTCTTTCCATGAAAATGGAAAGGGTGCTGTCATAGTAAGTAGGTGTTTTATGGTCACTGCCTTCTTCAAAAAATCCTCATCTGATACTTGATATTCTGGAAAATACTCCAGTACCTTTTGATCGACACTTTTTATATACCCTTGATCAATAGCAATCCCCGCAAGAGCAGATACAACACTCTTGGTTACCGAAGCCACATGATGAACATCAGACTCTTTATAACCATTGTAATAATTCTCATAAGTAATACTGCCATTTTTCACAATGACGATGCCATTGATATTCTTATATTGAGACTTGATGTAACTGTCAAGTTCGCTTAATTTTTCAATGTTCATACTAACGTCTTGTGGTGATACAAAGTTCCATTCACAGGTCGGCCAATAACTTCTAATCACTATAAATACCTCCCTGTCATAGAATTCGGATTATCCTTAAGCGTTAAAGGTGCCCCCGATGCGATTAAATAACCGCCATCTTCCCCTCCACTTGGTCCAAGTTCAATAATCCAATCACAGACTTTAAGTAGATCCGGATCGTGTTCCACAACAACCACAGAGTTCCCTTTTTTAACAAGTTCATCGAGTAACGCTATAAGCTTTGCAGTGTCATACAAACTAAGCCCTGTAGTAGGTTCATCTAATACATACAACACATTCCCTCTTCGTTTTTTACCGATTTCCTTAGCAAGCTTGATTCTTTGAGCTTCTCCGCCGCTTAGTGTGGGTGTTGGTTGACCTAATTTAATATAGCCCATTCCGATGCGCTTCATTACATTCAGAACCGAAAGAATGCCTTGTTGGTCTTTAAAAAACTTAACAGCTTCAGAAACCGTCATTTCAAGAATGTCATAAATACTTTTATCTCTAACCCTAACTTTTAATACCTCTTCGTTATACCGTTTTCCATGGCACTCTCTGCAGGTCTTGTTGATTTTAAGATTACCCCCAAGCCAAATTGTTTCTTGTCCACTGCCACCACAAACAGAACAAGCACCTTTAGAATTGAATGAGAAATGTCCTGTTGCAAAATTCCTTTCTTTCGCTATGGGTTGTTCTGCAAAAAGCTTACGAATCTTATCCCATATTCCGATGTAGGTTGCAGGATTTGAATTCATTTTTCTTCCTATAGGTGCTTGTGAGATTTCAGCATAACCTGAAATAGTTTCGATGCCTTCAAGCTTTTCTGCAATCGTTTCAACACTATCAATTTCTTCACTTTCATCTATCTGATCTTCATCATTTTCTAGGTCGGCACCACCTGATTTACCTAAAAAAGAGGCTTTCAATAACGGAATCAATGTATCAGAAATAAGTGAACTTTTACCACTTCCAGATAACCCAGCAACACCCACTAAACACCCCATTGGAATAGAAACAGTAAGATCTTTTAGGTTATTTGTCCTAGCGTTTTTAATTGTAAGCCCAGGTTGATTGATTACATCAATTAGTATCTGCTCTCTTACTGGCATTCCTTCATCAGAAAGATATCTTCCTGTTATAGAGTTCTGACACGCTAGTAAACCTTTTAAATCTCCCTGGTAGACTACTTCTCCACCTAAGTCCCCAGCTTTAGGACCAATATCTATGACATAATCAGCGAGTTCAATGGTGTTTCTATCATGCTCTACAACAATAACTGTATTCACTAAATCCCTTAACGCCTTCATGGATGCAAGTATGCCTTCTTTTTCAGCTTCGTGAAGCCCTGCTGTTGGTTCGTCAAGAACATAAATAAGTGAGTCCAGTTTTGAATCTAAATGCAAGGTTAAAAAAAGTCTTTGAATCTCCCCGCCACTTAGACTTGGCATTTCTCTGTAAAGTGTTAAATAACCCAGTCTCACCTTAATCAAGCTACTCTCTTTTTCTAGTAGTTCCTTAATGATATTATCCCCAAATTTCGAAAAGGTTTCTCTATTCTTCAAATCTTCAAGAAATCTTTCCAGTTCTGTAATGGTCATTTTACCCAGCTCGCCGATATGCTTGCCACCAATAAAGACACTTCGTGCCTCTTCACCAATTCTAAAACCATGGCACTCTGAACATATTGTCTTGCCGTAAAAATGACTAACATCTTCAACTTTCCTATAAAGATGACCCTCAAAGATTCTTGTCAGACAATAACTAAGCTTATCTGAATTACCACCAACATTGTGACCATAAATAACTTCAGACTTTAATTCATCGGATAGTAACATAAATGGTGAATCCATGTATGACCCGTAATTCCTATCTAAAAGTCTTTCATAACCTGGAGTTAAACCAGCTTTCACGAACACCTCTCTAAGGGTTACACAATCATCTGGTACCAATTTTTCTAAATGAATCTTATTGTAGAATCCACGCCCAGAACACTTAATACACATGCCATTCGGTGAGTTGTGTGAGAAGTAACTCGGTGGAAGACGCTCCTCTGAGTTACTATCTTTTCCCTCTCCAGAATAAAGCAAGCATAAAAGGTTCAAAATACCTGTCTTTGACCCTACTGTTGAACGCGGATTACTCTGTCTGATAATGCTCTGCTGAACTGCAATAGTTGGACCTAATCCGGATATGCTATCATATTTGTCTTCATCATCAATTCCTGATAATATTCCCAAGGATTTTAAGTATTGGCTACGACCTTCTTCAAAGATGATGTCGAACATAAGGCTGGATTTACCTGATCCGCTAACACCTGTTGCCACTATTAATTTGTTTTTGGGAATTGATATATCAATATTCTTGAGGTTGTGAATCCTCGCACCCTTAACTGTAATATTTTGCATATGATTACCTTCCATTCATATAAACAAATTTGTATTTCTTTTGTGGATTACAGCGACCTTACAATGGCTTAACAGGCACATAAATATCAACAATGCTTTTATGCTCAGGATGTTCGTTAGGATTATTCATGTACACTTCAAAACATGGGCGTTCATCCGGTTGGTATCCACTTTCTGGCAGCCATTCACCCCATATAAAATCCCATGCCGATTTAAACTCATTTGCACCGATCATAAAATGTGCAACAGCATATTTTCCTCCTGGGATTACCATTTTACCAATTTCTCCGTCTACTTTAGTATGCTCCGGTACAGTGACGCAAAGACTGGTTCTAAGCTTTATATCGTCTGTTATATCGGGATTATCATGATAAAGAGAAAGAATTTTTGTTTCTGGAAACTGTATTAAGTCTCGAATTTCTGCCCACCTAACAAGCCGTAAGAGAGTGTTTTGAAATACTTCTAATTCACCATTAAATGTGCCAATAATGCGAATATAAGCAACTGCCATTTCATTACTGTTTTTCACTTCAATACTAAGTGGCCGTACTTTAGGCACATATGTTTTTCTTCCCATATTCTCCACAATACTATTATAGGCTAATGGATCTAAAGAATCTTTGCGCCGCTTGCTATCTGTTTTACATTTCTTGCTTTCTAAAAGACTCTTATCTTTCCGGAGTTCACTTGCACTAAAACCGAAGTGCATTTGAAAAGCTCTTGAGAAAGAAGATTGATTTTCAAACCCACATATAGAAGCAATTTGACCAATTGGGTATTTTGAATTTGATACTAGGATGAGTGCGGCCTTTTCAAGACGAATTCTCTGAATATACTTGGACAAAGGTTCTCCAATAATTGTGCTAAATATCCTGTGGAAATGATAGCTGGAAAAATTCGCCACATTCGAAAGTACATCCAGTGATAAGTCGTCACCCATATTTGAATCAATATAGTCCAATACTTTATTAATCCTATATATATATTCATTATTCAAATTATTATTTTTGATACTTCCCATTCATTCTTCCTCTTTCATTTGTTTGTAAGCAAACACTGGAATCATTATTACTACAATAATTCAATATCAATCTGGCGTTCAAATATGTTTATTTTTTTAATGATGCAATCAAGATCTTCAGCATCATGATCAGTATTATTTTGATTTTTCAAGTCTTCAACAACTTGCTTCAGCTTATTTATTTTATCACGAACCTGTTTTAATAACTTCTCATGATAAAACAGTTCATTTAATTCACTTTCTGTATCTTTGATTTTTGCGTCAATTAAATCTAAATCTTTTCGTATGCTTTCACCGTCATAATCATTGCTTTCCATATAGACATCATAAACAAGTTCTCGATTGAGTATCAAGCTCTCGATTTCATTTTGTAAAAAAACAATCTGAACCTTGAAATTATAACCCTTGTCATACTTTGCTGGCTCATTCTCCAAGACTAAAATCTGATTTTCTACTTCTCGCACTAACGCATTAGTGATCCTATCTACTCGCCAGCTTTTCAAGCTGCAGGCACCCTTTGTTTCACTATATTTAGGGCAAACATAATAAATACTTGATCCCCAAACCTGCTTTTTCATTTTCCGCCCACAGTCTCCACAATATAATAACCTGTCAAATTTACTTGCCTGACTTATGTTTACTATGTCATTGTTCCTTATTAAATTAGTGTCTGTTTTTAACCGTTTATCTTTTTTTGCTTCAATAACTCTCTGTACCTTTTCAAAAGTTTCTATATCAACAATCGCTTCATGATGATTATCTATGGTAATCCAATCTTGTTGATTTCTTTTGATAAATGGCTTCATACCACCAAGTGTATTTTCAGTTTTCCCCATTTCAAGAGCACCTGTGTAAAAACGATTATTGATAATCCGGCTAACTGCTTTAACTGTCCAGTCATTGCCCCCAGGTGATTTGATATCAGCGTGATTAAGTTCCCCTGCGATTTTATAATAACTGTCTCCTGCAAGAACCAGCTCAAATACTTTTTTGACTACTTCGGCCTTTTCAGGATCAGTAACATAAATTGTTCGACCTTCAACAACTAGCTTTTCGTATCCATAAGGTGACCTCACTGCAACGTATTCTCCTAAAATCTGTTTTTGCTTAACAACACTCTTTACCTTTTTAGAAATGTCTAGAGAATTTTTTCAACATATAAAAAACTACTTTGATTATACCATACAGGTAAAATAGAAAGTAGTTTTTTGGGAATTATCTTACTGTCATGTGACTCGCTTGTGTCAAGAGAACTTATAAAATAAATTACTTGCAGCAAAAAGTGCAATGGATTATATATACATGTTAACACCTATTTTATTGGCACAACAATCTGTGTAAGAAGTTCATCTGCTGGGCGGTTTTCATCATTTAGGTAATAATTAAATATCCCCCCTTGCTGTTCATGACCATGCTCTGATATCCATTGTATAATTTCCATCATCAATGGGTCAGTATCATTATATGACCCTAAGAAGATACCTGACACCGCTTTCTGGACAGGAATTGTATATCCCACAATATCACCTTCTCCTTTCACTGGTTTAGCTACAGGAAAGCCCATTTCTACATCAAGATTTTCAAGATCAGCATTATGATAACATACAAATGGACCACCAGAGAGTAAAAACTCATTTTTATTTGCATACTCCATAATTTTCCTATATGCTAATTCAGCATTTCTTGGATAATCATCAAAATGAATGATAGTTCGGATAGACAAGACATGTTGTTTTGGTAGCTCATATAAATCAATCTTGGAAATTATCGACATATTCATTACCTCCCTATTATTTCTTTTTTATCCCTCTTCGAATAGCAATGCATTGCTTTACATCTTCGAGTACCGCTTCATCTATTACATTGATCATGAGCCATTTCTGACCCATACCCGTTTTTGTATTATGATACAACTGCTGTAGATACTCCGTGAAAATAGGAAGTAACAATTCGGTCTCCATTCGTTCACGTTCCCCAATAACAACGAGGGCAATATAGTATCCTTCCATTGGATATAGGGTACACAAGGTACGTCCTGCCTTTTTATACTTCACATTCCATCCAAACTGCATGGAACACTTGCTAAACTCCAACACTGGTTTGCTCTGATATTCCATCTCTACATATTTGCAAAGTTTATCCCACAAAGGACTGTTTACATAATTACCGATTGAATCCAGGGATGGTGTCTTTGATCCATTTGTTATATCACAGGTTTCCCGGATTCTCATGTCTCTTTGAGATGAATTTAGTGGTAGCCATATTTCCATATAGCATGCGTCTGGATCAGTATTATAGTACAATTCTGCTGTAAAATCTCCACAAACCAGACTGTGTTTCCTCATCCATTTATTCATAAATGAGGACGCTTTGAAAATCGCAGAACCAGTCAATTCATTAAAATTTTCCGCTTCAAAGCAGCAAATAATATATTCACCACACGGAAGTGTATATGACACATATTCCTCTATACTTACATTTCCTATAACTTCAGCTCCTGCAAAGTAGGTACAGCAACCTTCTCTGGCGTCACCCATATATATAGCACCAAACTCATTGCCGTTTGGTAGCAAATGTGGAATAGTCGTTTTTAGATGGTGAAAATTATCCCATATTACACCAGTCGTAGCGATGCCTGTGGCTTTACCTTCTGTCAGTTCTGTAATTGGCACTTCACCTGCAATTCCAATAAATTTGCGTGTCACATTCAATTTTCTGCGAGTTACTTCTATCACAATACCATCAGAAATCAACGGCACATTTTCGTCAACTATGACATGATTCAATAGCAAGTCCGGCTTGATAAATTGACTTAATATAACAGGACGACTACGATATTCCTCAGGTGTAATGCCGTAAACCTCTTTAAAAGAGCGGGTAAAGCTAGAATGATCAGAAAATCCAAAATCAAGTGCCACATCAATGATACGCTTATCTTTGTTCTTAAGAACTTCCGATGCATTAGCTAGTCTTCGTAATTTTACATATTCATTTACTGGTTTCTTCACCAAACGTTTAAATAAGCGCTGAAAATAGTACGGCGATAATGATGCAACACGTGAAAGGGTTTCCATTTTAATCTCTTCAGACAATCTATCTTCAATATAATTGATGGCGTTTTGTATCGCTTCCCATGCGTACACTGTAACACCTCCTTTAATATAATGTAACTCAAAATAAGTCTATCTGCTTGTCTTCTGATGCTCTTTTTACATTAATTATTTCGCAACATAGAAAATTGCCATAAAATTATATCCACTTAAGCTTTTTCAATATAAAAACTACTTTGATTATACCATGGCGGCAAAATCGAAAGTAGTTTTTTGGTAAATATCTTACTGTCATGTGACTCAACAATGATCATCCCATAACTATTGATAAGTTCTTTAATATTTTTATTTTTATCAAACATTGATTGCATAATTGCAATATCAACTATACCATTTATTCTCTTTATTCCTCCACCTAATTGTCCAATAACTTGATTATTCTTTTTTCTTCCATGTTTTTTTTGCTCTACTGCAACTGATGTTTCATCAATGATTAAAAACTCTTCTAATCTTTCTACCCATTGCTCAGCTAATTGTTTAGTATGAACTAATACTAGGGTAGTTATCTTCTTCTCCGCTATTAACCTCGCACCTAAAACAGTCTTCCCAAATCCCGTTGTAGCCGATAACACCCCATTTGAATGTGCATTCATAGCGAGGAATGCCTGATCTTGTCCTTCTCTTAATTCACCTTTAAATGAAACTTCAATTTTTCCACCTTCATATCGACAATCTATCAAATTACAGTTTACTGACAGTCCACTGAGAAGCTCAATAAGTTGACTTTCTAGTCCTCTGGGAAGTGTTATATTTTCATCATCCTCTTCATATGCAATTACAATTCTAGGTGTACCATAGGTCGACATTCTCATGGCTTGCATAGAAAAAAACTCTGGATTGGAGTAAGACGCCAATCTTCTTATTATATTAATCCCTTTAGCTGATAATCCTGCTTTATTAATAATTAGTCCTCTGGATAGCACTATATTCATACTGTCTGGAAAATCTTCTTTAGTTGCTAAAATACTATGACTTTCATATATTTCATTTCGAGTACTTTTCTTATCTAAACTAACGTTATCTTTTTCAACTCTATTATTTTTTATGAACTGAAAAACAAATTGATCTGCAATTTTTTCTACACTTCCAAGGTAAGCCCATTGATCCGCTATCTCGTTAAATTCTTTATCTATAAAAATGGTATTATGCTCTTTTCTTGCATTTTTTTGTAACGGTAAAGCGATCAAGTTACCAAAACCATCTTTTTGCAAAAAATCCTGTGATGGAAATAAACGATCATATGAATCGAATTGTATTCGTGCACTCTTACTCATTGCTATATCTAAAATAGCAAAACCAAATTTCCTTGCAATTTGCGCTTTAATATCTGTATTAAAGAAAAACCATAAATGGCATCCATTACCTGATCTAGTATGAAGAAGTCCTTGAAATTGCAGATATTATTGGATACAAAATTGAATGGGTGGAAAAAGATAAAACTTAATTTGTTTTAATTAATGTTTATAATACACATATATATTTGTTTTGTCAATGGTATTATTCTTTTTTATTTATTTTTTTTATATTATATTACTTTTTGGCAAGGTGTTATTATAAGACATATTAAAAACAATAAGGCGTCGATATAAACTATATTATATACTTTAGTCCACCCAAATAAGAGCCATCTAAAATAGGCTCTTTTGCTTTACCCCTATCCACAATACGTCTACAGGCTCTCAGGACACATATGTAAGTACTTGAATACTATATGTGGCAATTTATATGTTTATAAAATAAGCCTATGTATAAACGTCTTTAAATGGGCTGAATTTGGAAATATTGTCGATATGGGATAATTGTAGGGTAAATGTTGTTTGAAGGTAAATAGATGGATTATAGGTGATTTCGCTAAGTAAATAGATGTAAAAAATACACATACCCTATTACGTCCGATAATACAAAAAGACAAATACCTTTTTGATAAAGATACTTGTCTTATAGTGTTATCATATTGTTTTTTATATGTGTTATTTTTACTTCATAGCGTCTGAAACTTTATTTATTGCATTTGTATGAGTCTGATCAAACATATGCATGTAAATTCCACTTGTTGTTGCCGTAGTACTATGCCCGAGAGCCTTAGAAATATCAAATAACGAAATACCTTGTAAATTTGCGATACTTGTAAAAGTGTGTCTAAGATCATGTAATCTTATTGGTGGTAATTGATTGGTATCTATTATTCGTTTAAATAAATGACTAATGTAATTTGGTCTAGTTGGTTTACCATCTTCATCACAAACTACAAAATTTTGATCCAAATAATTTCCTTCTAAAAAAACTTTTTCACTTTCTTGTGTTTGTTTAATTAATTTAAGCAAATCCAATATATCATCTGGCGCATGCAATGTCCTATATGACGATGTATTTTTAGTTTCCTTCTCGATATTCTTAGATCCAGCCTGAGTACGTGCTTTATTAATAACTATAATTTTATCATCAAATTTAACAGCTTCCCATTTCAAACCACATATTTCTTCTCGCCTAAGTCCAAGTATACCAGCTAATCTTATAACTATTTCCAGCTTATCACCTTCTACAATTGAGATAAGTTTCTTAAGTTGCTCGACAGTATAAAAGTTCATCTCGTTTTTTTTCGTTTTAATTGGTTCAATTTTATCAAGTGGATTTTTAAGAAGCTTGTCCTCATTTACTGCTTGCATTAAGATGCTTTTCAATAAATCCTGATGTTTTCTAACCGTATTTTTGGATAAACCTTCTTCAGTGATTTTAACATTAAAATATTGGTTAACGATTGTTGTATCTATCTCCTGTAGTTTATATTCTTTAAAGTAAGGCTTAAAGTGTTTGTTAATTATGTTGGTATATCCATAAAGCGTTGTCTCTTCCACTTTATACTTTTTAACACCTAACCAATAATCAAACCAACCGTTACACATTTGCGAAGATGGTTTAACCATGTTCCCTTTATTCTTATCTGCTTCATGTTGCGATAACGCTGCTCTAGCTTCTTTTTTAGTGTAGAACGTTTTTGTGTTTTTTACTCTTTTACCAGATGCATCTTTACCAAAATTAAATGTAACATAGAAGAGATCCTTCACATCATCATAAGCAATATTATTTTCAATTTTTGTTCTTGCCATATTATCAATCCTCCTATCAAAATGTCTACCTGTTACTGATAGGATAACATATGGCAATAAAAATGTCTACCAAAATGTCTACCTTGGTCATTTTTAGTACAAAAAAACCGCTATTTCAGCGGTAATTTTAGTGGAGGTGAGGGGAATTGAACCCCTGTCCGAAGACCCTTCCGATAGATTTTCTCCCATTAGAGTCGGTGTTTTGTCATTCCCTCGAAAAGACGCCCATCGACAGGCTTAGTTTCTTGGTAGCTTCATTTAATCTTTTTTTATCTCAAAGCTTTGATAAAAAAGTGCCTCGCATTAGTTGATGCCTAATTGCCTAGCCGCGAGTGGCGAGGGTTAGACAGCTGCCATTAGGCAGCGAATTGTAAATTATTTTCTGCGTTTAAGTTTAATTTTCCAGTTTTTAACGCAGGCCCGGAGTCTGCGAATGGCTTATCTAAATTCAGTCGTCCCCGTCGAAACCAGTACACCCCCGTAATATAACGGCTACGCAAAGTCGTTATTATTTTACTAACGGGCTAGTTATTGAATACTGAGGATACTACAAGTTTTTAATCTTAAAATCTCTCTCTGTATCTCTACGTTGATCTTTTTTTGCTATGTCGTCACGTTTATCGTAGTTCTTCTTGCCTTTTGCAATTCCAATTTCAATCTTCATCAAGCTTCCTTTTAAGTAAACCTTTAAAGGCACCAAGGTATAGCCGTCTCTTTCAGTTGCTCCTCTTAATTTGTTAATTTCCATTCGATGAAGTAGCAACTTTCTAGTTCTAACTGGATCTTTGTTGAAAATATTACCTTTTTCATATGGTGTAATGTTCATGTTTAAGATCATGACCTCATTGTTTAAGACTCTTACAAAGCTTTCTTTAATGCTACATTTCCCCATTCTAAGGGATTTGACCTCTGTTCCTGCTAGAACAACGCCAGCTTCATAAATTTCTTCTACAAAATAATCGTGATATGCTTTTTTGTTTTGAGCGATAAGCTTATATCCTTCTGTTTTCATGATCTACCCCACATAGTTTGAACTGCAAAGACAATTATAACATAACGACAATGTTTTTCAAGTACTATTTATTTCATAGCTTTACATTTATTCTCTATTTCATAGTATTTTTACTTTTCGCATTTAAATCAAGAAGATAAAGATAGTATTATGCTTTTACCTCATCATCCTCATCACTTAACTCGAAATCAATCGTCCTTTGGGCTTTATCAGCTCCTACAACTACTATCTTCACTACATCTCCAATTCTATAGATCTTGCTGGTTCTTTCACCAATATAGCAATGATGATCTTTATCATGATTATAATAATCATCGGTCATTGAACTTACATGAATCAAGCCTTCTACTGTGTTTTCTAATTCAATAAATAGTCCAAATGAAGTTACGCTAGAAATAACCCCATCAAAGGTTTGTCCAATTTTATCTTGCATATATTCAACTTTTTTAAGCTTTTCTGTTTCTCTTTCTGCTTCCTCTGCTCTTCTTTCATTTTCCGAACACTGCTTTGCAATTTTTTCTAGTATACTTTCATAATGTTCTGCCCTACCATCACTCATTCTTCCGTTGATTACATCCTTAATAATTCTGTGAATTTGCAAATCAGGATATCTTCTTATTGGAGAGGTAAAATGGCAATAATACTTTGCAGCTAAACCATAATGACCATCATTCGTAACTGTATACATCGCTTTTTTCATTGATCTTAGTGTCAATCTACTAATGATCGTTTCTTCCTTGCTTCCTTCAACATCGATCAATAGTTTTTGCAATTCTTTTGGATGCACTTGTTCTTTACCTTTGATATGGTAACCAAAATTATAAATAAATGCAGCTAGGTTACTGATTTTAGCAGGGTCTGGTTCTTCATGCGTACGATATACAAAAGGCATTTGTTGCCAGAAGAAGCTTTCTGCTATTGTTTCATTTGCAAGCAACATAAACTCTTCAATAATTTTAGTCGCAACATTTCTATCATAAGGTTTAATATCTATTGGTACACCTTTTTCATCCATAATGATTTTTGCTTCTGGAAAGTCAAAATCTATAGAACCACGCTCTTTTCTCTTCGCACGTAATATTCTAGCCAACTCTTCCATATTGTTAAACATATCAAGCAATTCTGAATATTCAGCTATAACCTCTTCATCATGATCTTCCAGAATCTTCTTCACATTTGTATAGGTCATTCTTCTATCTACATGAATAACTGTTTCAGCTGCCTTGTAGCTCAATACATTGCCTTTTAAACCAATTTCCATGATACAGCTAAGGGCAAGCCTATCTTCACCTTGATTTAAGGAGCAGATGCCATTAGAAAGCTTTCTTGGTAACATTGGAATAACTCTATCAACAAGATATACACTAGTCCCTCTTTTGATCGCTTCTTGATCTAGCGGTGAGCCTTCTGTTACATAATGAGTAACATCTGCAATATGAACACCAAGAGTATAACCAGTATCAGTTTTCTCTATTGTAATTGCATCATCTAAATCCTTTGCATCCTCACCATCAATCGTTACTGTTTGCAAATCTCTAATATCTAATCTGTTTTTTAATTCTTCTTCTTTAATCTCTTGCAATACCCCTTCTGCTTGTTGTTTTACAGCTTCAGGAAACACAGAAGGAATTTCCAAATCTCTAACAATTGCCAGAATATCTGTCTCTGGATCAGTAATATTTCCAATGATTTCTGTTATTTCACCCTCTGGTTTTTTGTCGTCATCACCCCATGAGGTTATTTTAACAACTACTTTGTCTCCATTTACTGCGTTAAATTCACTTGATTTCGGAATAAAAATATCTTTGTTAATTTTTTTGTTATCTGCAATAACAAAGCCAAAGTTCCTGCTTTTTTGATAAGTCCCGATAACCTCGCTCTTGCCTCTGCTAAGAATTTCGACAACTTCCCCTTCTTTCCGTCTCCCTTGTTCTGCGGCTTTTACAAGCTTAATTGCAACTTGGTCTCCGTGAAAGGCACCATTGGTATATTTACCAGGGATGAAGATGTCTTCAGTTTCTCCTTCAATTTCAACAAAACCAAAACCTTTCGGATTGGCAATAAACTTCCCAACAATCATCATTACGCTTTGAGGGCGTACATATTTACCTTTTTTAGTTTTGATTACCTTACCTTCTTTGATAAGATCGTTTAATACATCCTCAAGTGTCTCTCTATCCTCAGCCTTAATTTGTAACATTGTAGCAATTTCTTTAATCTTCATAGGCTTATATTCTTCATCTTTGATTAAATCAAATACAAGTTTTTTTCTTTCATCTAATTTTTCTACTGTTTTCATACGATCACCTTCTTACTAATTATTGTGTTATTGGTCTTATATACTTGAGGATCGCCTTTGCAATCAACTTGTTCTGGTCAAAAGCAATTCACCTCTATACTTATATTGTCTCAATTATATCATAAATCATTCTTAAAACACAGTTATTCATTCCCGATAGGTTCAAAAGACTGTGGCTTTCTAATTATTTGCGCAGAACTTATTCAAAAAATACCCTGCTTACTCAATAATAAGCAGGGTAGCTAACTTCAATTATTATTTAATTAATATCTCTTATAGTAATTCCGGCAGGCTTTCAATGATATTGTTAATAATGATGACTTTAACACTCTTATTACCTGCTTCATCTTTTGCATAAACCGCGTAATACCCATTATGATCTACTATAAATTTTTCATGCTTATATTCTGTATTTCCTAAATTAGTTGCAAAAGCTGGTATTGCCACAATCTCTGATTGGGACATATCATTAAGTAGTTCAATAGGATTTCCAGCTTCGCTTGAAAAATCGGCTATAGTTGCGGTAGTCACCCCAGGATCAAGCTCATAATAAAGAGTTTCAACAATTTTTGAGCCAGTACCATTGGATTCCACAAATATTGTCAAGGTATCATTACCCTCACTTTTTACAATAAAGCCTCTATAAAAGCTAGGTGTAATAATTGGTGCTATGTCGTCCAATGATAAATTTTTAGTAAAATATAGTGTTCCACTATTCCCAGAATTAGTTGCAGTAGCTTTGAGGATATTTGAGCCCTCTTTTAATGTAACATTTGTTTTATATAGTCCGCCTTCAGTAAACCTTTTTTCTTCTACACGTACTCCATTTACAAATAATTCTTTAATTTCTGAATTTAATTGTGTTTTAATCACCAACTCTGCTTGTAGCTTACTTTGTAAAGAGTCTAATTTTACAATAGGAACTGTCTCGATGTTGATTTTATTGAATACATTGGTTGCTCGAACCTTAAGATAATCACCTGTTAATTGTGCAGAAGTAAGATTAAAGGTATTGATACCTTCCTTTCCATCCACCAATGTAGAAATAACAACATCATTCATATTCAATACTTCAATCTTTGAATCTTCATTAATGTCAACTTTAAGTGTATAGTTTAATAAGTTGCTTTCGCTGTTTGATAAATCAGCGATTATTTCTGGTGGCAAATTATCATATACCTTTATGTTTACTGGCGTAAATGGTTTGACTTTAATGCTATTATTGATATCCATGTATCGAATGAACGATGAATTATTAGCACCTAAAACATAGTCTCCTACCTTTTTCGCTTTTAATGTAACCGCAAATTCCTGTGGACTCGCTTGAAAAAAAGTACCAGCTGCATTCAAATTATAATTTACACTACCAAATTCGCCTTTAATCACATTATTTGTAACCGTCATATTAGTTGGTTTTAAAACTATTTCAAAATCACTTGGAATAGTCTCTTCAAAGTATATATTCTTAATTGATATGTCACTACTAATTTGCTCACCTAACTGAGCATAAATGTCAGAAAGTGCATTTCCAGACATAGCATTTTTGTAATTACCACCCGCAGCAATTGCGATATCATTTAATTTATTACCAGCATCGCTATCCGCAAAGGCTACAAAATAGCTATCCAACTCCATAGTTGTTGCTTTCATTAAGTCCCCAACTGCTTTACCATAGTTTAATGAAGTATCATTAGGGTCGCTGCTTCCTGTACCACCTAGTCTTATTGAATTACCATTATCAAATAGATAATAGGATTCATTACTACTTTTAGTTCCACTACCATCTGTATCGTAATAGGAGTAGTAAGTTGGCACGCCATCTGTCAAGAAAATAAAATACTTATCAGCAGCTGTATTTCCAGATTCTAATAGCTTAAATCCTTTATACATTCCTTTACCAATGTTTGTACCTCCATTTGCATCTAAATCATTAATTGTATCAACTAAAAAAGTATAATTTGAAGAATTATTAACTGGTAAAAGCGACTTACTATTGTAAGATTTTATTGAAGTATCGCTGTTATACTCGACAATTCCTACGCTAATATTAGGCTTGCCTTGTAATTGAGCTAATAAATCTATTGCAGATGCTTTTGCTAATGTAAGCCTCGAAGGTGCTGGTGTATTAATCCATAATCTTTGATAATATGTATATGTATAATAGTGATATTTATAGTATTTGGTACCCCACCAGTAATGTGTATAATAATCGTATGGTTGTCCTGATGAAACTTGTATACTAACTCTTTCATCATAAGCATCATTTACAGTAACTTCCGCTTTCAACTCTTTTTTATATGCAGAATTATTTGCGATATATTGAGCTTTACTAATTTCAAAATACTCACCCCAATAACCAGAACTGGAAATGGCATTGCCATTTACATCATATTTCATACTACCTGATGTATCAATAACTAGAACAATTTCTTTCTGCTTTTGATAACTTTCAGGCGGTATATTAGCGGCTGGTATATCTTGTGGTTGGAATTTATAGTTTACAGTGAAAGTATCATTTATTAGAACTTGAGTCTTATTATCTAGAATAGATTTATTCATAAATATAGGAGCTTCATAGTTAATCGTTTGAGCGACAGCATTCGAATTTATATTAAAACTTAAAATGCAAATAAATACAAGTGCATAGCTAATGATTCGATTTCTAACTTTATGCATTATATATTCCTCCTTTAATTCAATTTTTCATAATATTTAACAATATATGAATTATCTACTTCAATATCATCTGTTCTCATTAATATATTATATCTATCAGCTATATCTTCATCTTTGTTCGTTTTATTCAAATTAAGAGCTGTAATACCTTCTTGCACACTATCAAGAACAACGTCATTTTGATTGATCGTCATTAACAATTCAGTATAAATCTGTGTTGCACGAGCACTTACCGCTCCGATTGAATAGAGATCTAAACCAATTCCATCGTCATATTTTACAAGATAGATCACTGTCCCATCATCAACGACTATTACCGAAGATTTATTAGTGATGTCTATAATGGATGCATCATTCACTGCATCAAGTCCAAGGATTTCTGTTGCTGTCTTATCCGTAAATTGTCTGGCAAAATACGTCAAGTCAAAAACATCACCTGCTTCATTAATCGTACTAATTTTTGTAGTGTTTTGATCAATTGTTATGGTGCCAAATACTACATCACTTATTACCTTTTCAACTTTTGCTAGTCTATATACTAATAAAATGGATTCTTCTCGAGTTGCAGTTCCTAAAGGTTTTAGTATATCAAGACCTTTTTTGTCTTTTCCAACACCCTTAATAATATTGTTTGCGTAACAATATTTAACTGAATCCATTGCCCATGAACTAATTGATAAGGAATCTGAACATTTGATATTGCCATTAATCGTTGTGTTTTTATCAAAATCTATTTTCTTGAGAAGCTTTACAATAAGCGTCGCAACCTCTTCTCTTGAAATGTTTGCATTTGGTTTAAATAATCCGTTGCCATATCCATCTATAACACCTGCATGATAAGCTTTTAGTATTTCTTTTTCATAAGAATGTCCAATAATATCATCAAATACATATTCTTGTTTTATTGTCACGTCAATTCCACTCTTGTCTAATATGTCTAATGCCAAAAGCACATACTCGTATCGCTTAATTGGTGTTTGATAATCGCTTCTAAGAACCTCGTGAACCAAATCGTTAGTTATTGCTTCTTTAACTTCAATCTCTGCCCAAGAGTTTGGTTTGGATTGAGCCCCCAAGATGTTAACAGATGCAATTATTGTTAAAATGACTGCTATCGCGAAAAAAGAACGTAATTTTTTACTCATTTTGACCTCCTTATACATTTTGGATAATGACGATTTTTTATCTATATGTCAGTAGTACCACTCATCGAAATTTACAACCTCCTTATTTTTTTATGAAGTTGCCCCATGTAATCATTTATTGCTTTTAAAAAATGGTCGGAATTATTCTATAATAATACTATTATACCACTTCTTGTTGTTATAAGTCAATTTATGTACTTGAAACTTGTTACCTATATTCAATGGGTACATTGAATGAATTTAACATATTTATAACTGAATTGCAGGTAAATATGATCAAGTTTTGAAACATTATTAGAACAAAGCTCTTGTCAGCGCGTTGCATAATAATTTATGCTATCTACCGCTTTGTTCTATGCTTCGTGGAAAGTAGAACTTTCCTACTGGATAACAAAAATGGGCTGCCCGCTTGGCAACCCATTTTTAATAGGCTAGGATTGACCTAGCCTATTAAATATAACACACTCTTAGCTTTCACTACGAGTTCATAACTACTGAACGAAAGCTTGTTACCCAATTAAAATAGGGTTAACGAACTTCATAGGTTAAATTAAATTTAATGCTACAGATAAGATCATAAACAAAACAGCTATTGCAACCGTTGCTTTGTGAAGTCCACCTTCCATAGAACGTGCTTTGTTTTTACCCCAATAGGATTCTCCTGCACCACCAATAACCCCTGATAATCCAGTAACTTTACCTTGTTGTAACAGTACGATACCTACTAGAGCTACACAATCTAAAAAATAAACTATTTTCAAAATAAATTCTAATGTTTCCACGACTACACCTCCTAATCAACTTTTTTATTTTAGCACAAAATGTAATTAGAATCAAGCCAAAGTTTTGATTGATCAGTTTTTTACACTTTTTTAATATTAAACCATGAATGAATACCTAAATAACTAGCGGCATCTTCCAGTTCTTCTTCAATTCTAAGCAGTTGATTATATTTAGCTACACGATCCGAACGACAAGGCGCGCCTGTTTTAATCTGACCTGCATTGGCAGCAACTGCAATGTCTGCAATTGTAGCATCTTCTGTTTCTCCTGATCTATGAGAGATAACAGCTGCATACCCTGCTCTATTTGCCATCTGAATTGCATCAAAAGTTTCAGAAATCGTTCCTATTTGATTTACTTTTATCAAAATAGAGTTCGCAATACCTTTATCTATACCTTTTTTCAATCTTGTTGTATTTGTAACGAATAAATCATCGCCTACTATTTGAATTCTACTACCAAGTCTCTCTGTCAACAATTTCCAACCTTCCCAATCTTCTTCATCCAGTCCGTCTTCAATAGATATGATTGGGAATTTATCGCATAGTGAAGCATAATAATCAATCATCTCTTCACTTGTTCTAGTTACTTCTTTTCCTAGCATTTTACTTTCTCCAGGAAAATGATATTTCTTTGTTTCAGCATTATATAATTCGCTGGCTGCAGGATCAAGTGCAATACGAATATCATCTTTTGGCTTATATCCTGCCTGTACAACCGCGTCAAGAATCATTTGAATTGCTTCTTCTGATGATGATAAATTAGGTGCAAAACCACCCTCATCTCCAATGCTCGTTGACAAACCTTTATCGTGCAATACTTTTTTTAAACTATGATAAATTTCCGCACACATTCTAAGTGCATCCTTAAAGCTTTTAGCACCTACTGGCATAATCATAAATTCTTGCAAATCTATTGTATTATCAGCATGCTCCCCACCATTTAATATATTCATCATTGGAGTAGGCATAACATGCGCATTAAATCCACCTAAATACTTATATAATGGCAACCCTAACGTAGTTGCTGCTGCTTTAGCCACAGCCATCGAAACACCTAATATTGCATTTGCACCCAACTTAGACTTATTAGCTGTTCCATCTAAATCTATCATTTCCATATCAATCGCTCTCTGATCTAATACATTAACTCCGATTAAATGCTGAGCTAAAATGTTATTAACATTCTCAACAACCTTTTCTACTCCCTTACCCATATATCGTTTTCCACCATCACGTAACTCTATAGCTTCAAACGCACCAGTAGAAGCTCCTGATGGTACCGCTGCTCTGCCAATATATTTATCATCGACTGTAACCTCCACCTCAACAGTTGGGTTACCCCTCGAATCCAATATTTCTCTCGCAAAAATATCCGTAATCTCATAGTATCTTTTCATATTAATTCTCCTTTCAACATATATCTTGTATAGTATGTCTGTCAACCTATATTCATATTCCAATTGACATATTTTCATCTTATCCCTTACTTAAGAAAATTGCAAGGTCCTTTTTACCATTCTTCCTCAAAAATTTTCAATCAAAAAAAAAAGAGCTGTCCCCACTCGAATATAATATCCGCTCAGAAACAGCCCCCCAAGGTAAACTACCCTACTATTCATTTTTTATTTTTGAAGCAACGACTTTCCTGTCATTTCTTCTGGTTTCTCAATTCCCATCATATCTAAAAGTGTAGGTGCAATATCCGCAAGCTTTCCACCTTCTCTTAACGTAACACCTTTCTTATGATTGAATAAAATAAATGGAACTGGATTTATCGTATGAGCTGTAAATGGATCACGTGTTTCATAATCAATTAGTTGCTCCGCATTTCCATGATCTGCGCACAAGAACATTTGTCCATCCACATCCAGCAATGCCTTCATCGCATCACCAACGCATTCATCTACAACTTCTATAGCTTCGACAGCGGCTTTTTCTATTCCTGTATGACCAACCATATCTGGATTAGCAAAATTCACTATAATTAAATCATAAGACTTTGATTCAATAGCTTGAACCAATTCATCTCTTACTTTAAATGCACTCATTTCTGGCTGCAAATCATAAGTAGCAACTTTTGGAGAAGAAACCAAAATTCTTGTTTCACCCTCATTTGGAACTTCTACACCACCATTGAAGAAGAAAGTAACATGCGCATACTTTTCCGTTTCTGCTAATCGGAGCTGTTTAATTCCTTTTGAACCCAAATATTCGCCTAATGTATTTGATAGTGCGTCTTTTGTAAATGCTATAATTGTATTTGAAATTGTCATATCGTATTCTGTGAAACATACAAAACTTAAAGGCATATATCCTTTTTCTCTTTCAAACCCCTTAAATTCCTCATCACAAAATACTCTTGTCAATTCTCTTGCTCTGTCTGGTCTAAAATTATAGAAAATGACTGAATCGCCTGAAGTAATCGTTGCAGTAATTTTTCCCTCAGTTAATACAACCGTAGGAAGAACAAATTCATCATTTGAATCAGTATCATATGATTGTTGAACAGCTGCAATAGCACTAATTGCTTGATTACCTTGTCCTAGCACCATAGCATCATAAGCTAACTTCACACGATCCCAACGATTATCTCTATCCATCGCATAGTAACGTCCCATAACTGTAGCAATTTTACCTACGCCAATTTCTCTAATTTTTTCTTCCAATTCTTCTACAAATTGCTTTCCTGATGTTGGAGCTGTATCACGTCCATCTAAAAAGCAATGTACAAATACATCTTCTACCTCATATTTTTTTGCTAATTTAAGAAGTGCATATAGATGCGTATTATGGCTATGTACACCACCATCGGATAATAATCCAAACAAATGTAATGCACTGTTGTTTTCTTTGCAAGCTTTAATAGCTTTCAAAAAACCTTCATTGTCAAAAAAAGTTCCATCATCAATTTCTTTTGTTACTCTAGTGAGCTCTTGGTAAACAACTCTACCTGCTCCAATATTTAAATGGCCTACTTCTGAGTTACCCATTTGTCCATGTGGTAAGCCCACATCTAGTCCACTTGCATGGCCTTGAACAAAAGGATGATTCGCCATGAGATCATCTATGTTTGGTTTTTTAGCATGCGCAATCGCATTTCCTTCACTTTTTTCATTTAAACCAAATCCATCTAATATCATCAAAACTGTTGGTTTTTTATTCATTTAAAATAACTCCTTTCTATACCTCAATAAATGTCATTATATCATAAAGTTTTTATGATTACATTATGTTTTTTGTCCTGCAATACTTAATTACAGGCGTACCGATTGGTACGCCTGTAATTTCAATTCTATAATTAGTAAACAATGCTCTTCTTTCGATTAACTACGAATACTATTTACGCAAATTATTTAAAGCAAACTACTTTTCCAAAATCCTCTGTTATGCTAGCTCCACCAACAAGTCCACCATCGATGTTTGGCATTGCAAAAAGCTCTGCTGCATTTTTAGGACCAACGCTACCGCCATATTGAACTCTTACAGCCTCAGCAACTTCTTTCCCATATAACTCTTCAACAACTGTTCTAATTGCTGCACATACTTCTTCAGCTTGCTCAGAAGTCGCAGTTCTACCTGTTCCAATAGCCCAGATTGGTTCGTAAGCAATAACAACCTTCTTCGCATCTTCAGTTGTTACATCTTTCATACCAATTTTGATTTGAAGTCTTACAAGATCAATTGTAATTCCTTGATCTCTTTGCTCTAATGTTTCACCACAGCAAAGAATTGGTACTAAGTTATGCTCTAAAGCTTTCAGTACTTTTTTGTTCGCTGTTTCGTTCGTTTCAGCAAAGTATTCTCTTCTTTCTGAGTGACCAATTACTACATATTCTATTCCGATTTCGGTAAGCATATTAGCTGCAATTTCACCAGTATATGCTCCCTTTTCTTCAAAATGCATGTTTTGAGCGCCAATTTTAATATTACTTCCTTTTGCAGCCTCAAGAGCTGGAATTAAAGAAATAGCTGGTACACAAAAAACCACTTCTGCATCATCATTTTTGACCAAAGGTTTTAAAGTATTGATTAATTCAATTGCTTCCTTCGTCGTTTTATTCATCTTCCAATTACCTGCAATTACCATTTTACGCATCTTTGTATCCTCCAATTATTCCTATTATTTATCGTTAGCAGCTACTACACCTGGTAGTTCTTTACCTTCTAAAAATTCAAGTGAAGCGCCTCCACCAGTTGAAATATGAGTCATTTTATCACCAAAGCCTAGTTGGTTAACTGCTGCAGCTGAATCTCCACCACCAATGATCGTTGTTGCATCTGCTTCAGCTAAAGCTTTCGCAACTGCAATTGTACCATTCGCAAAGTTTGGAAACTCAAATACGCCCATAGGTCCGTTCCACACAACAGTTTTTGCATCTTTGATTGCATCAGCATAAATGACTCTAGTTTTTTCTCCAATGTCAAAGCCTGACCAATCTGCTTCCATACCATCAACAGCAACTTCTTTGAATGGTGTATCATTTTTGAATTCTTGAGCAACTATGTGATCTACTGGCAATAAGAAATTAACGCCTTTTTCTTTTGCTTTTTCAACCATTTCTAACGCATAGTCTAATTTATCTTCTTCAAGTAAAGATTTACCAATTTCATACCCTTGCGCTTTTAAGAAAGTGTAAGCCATTCCGCCACCAATGATTAATGTATCAACCTTATCTAAGAGGTTGTTAATTACATTGATTTTATCAGATACTTTAGCTCCACCAAGAATAGCTACAAAAGGTCTAACTGGTTTATTTACTGCATTTCCTAGGAAGTCAATTTCTTTTTGCATTAAATATCCAACAGCACTTTCTTCAACATATTTGGTTACACCAACGTTAGAACAATGTGCACGATGAGCTGTTCCAAATGCATCATTTACGAAAACATCACAAAGGCTAGCCAATTCTTGACTAAATGCTTCACCATTCTTAGTTTCTTCAACACGATAACGAGTATTTTCTAATAATACAACATCGCCATCCTTCATTTCTGCAACAGCTTTTTTTGCATGATCTCCAACAACATTATCGTCAGGTGCAAAAACAACCTCTTTTTTCAATAACTCTGTTAATTTTTTAGCAACCGGTGCTAAAGAAAGAGCAGGTTTTGGTTCACCTTTTGGTTTTCCAAGGTGTGAACATAAAATAACTTTTGCGCCTTCTGAAATCAACTTGTTGATTGTTGGTAAAGCCGCTGTTAATCTGTTAACATCTGTAATAGCACCATCGATAAGTGGCACATTAAAATCACATCTAACCAATACTCTTTTTCCTGCTACCTTTAGATCTTCTACTGATTTTTTATTTAACATATTTATAGCTCCCTTCTTTTACTTGACTTTATTATGATAAAAAGCTTAATCCTTACAAGACCAAACCTCTTATTGAACATGATTAAAATCATATTTTAGAAATTACCTTCATCACTGATTATACCAATTATTTCTAAAAGTTCAAGCCTTTTTTTGAAATTGATGGTCTATCATTTTGTAATTACCAACCAATAAAATCGGCTTCGCAGCGTTAAATAACATTGTTATTTATACGCCGAGTTAAAACTCTCGTTACCTATATGCCGCTTTTCCAATTGTTTATGCAGAACTTTCCCTAGTAACTTAAAAAGCCCCCTAATAATTTAGAGGACTTTTATTTAGTTCCTGTTATAAAACCTCCGCATTCGCTATGGTTTCAAACAAATTTTTATAGAGCTTCATCTTTTACATAATAAGCTATATTCAGAGCATGGTCAGATATTCTTTCAAGGTTACTAATTGTATCCAAGAATACAACACCTGTTGTCGAATCGCATAAATTACCAGCAAGTCTTCGTATATGCTTTTCTCTTAATTCTTCTTCTAACGTATCCACTAACTCTTCATTCTGCTCAACTTTTTTGACTAAATCCGCATTATCAGATTTTCTAGCTTCAATTGCTAACTCAACTGTCTCAAGCGTTCTTTGGTAAATTTCTTTAATTTCTAGCTCTGCAGACTCCGACATTGTTAAATTGTTGACCAAGTAATATTTTGCTAACTCGCCAATATTCTCCGCATGATCCCCTATTCTCTCGATGTCATTTACTGTATAAAATAGATTCGTAATGACCAAATGTTGGTGTTCATTAAGAGATACATTGCTTATTTTCACCAAGTAATCTGTTATCAACTTGTCTAATTTATTTATATCTTTTTCTATTTTTAGCACTCTCTCAAATTTTTCTTCGTCTTTTTCTAATAAGGACTCCATGGCAAGCTTCGTATTTACAATTGCCAATTCACCCATATGCACTACTTCTTTAATTGCATTTTCCACTGCAAAGCTTGGTGTTTCTAAAATACGTTCATCTAAATGACGTAATGCAATCGCATCTTCACCTTCTTCAAAAACATCCACACCCTTTACAATCTTACCAGATAATGTAACCAATCTATCTGCAAATCCAAAAAGTAGAACTGTATTTGAAATATTAAATATAGAATGAAATATACTAATTTGGGTTGCAGTTATTAATCGTTTTCCAATCTCTACATTAATAAATTTGAAAAAGATAATACATATCACTGCAAATACGACTGTACCGATTACATTAAAGAGTAAATGAATAACCGCTGCTCTTTTTGCGTTTTTATTTGCTCCAATACTAGATAATATTGCAGTTACACATGTACCGATATTTTGGCCTAAAATAATATATACCGCAGCATTCCAAGGCACAAGTCTTTGTATTGCAATCATTTGTAAAATACCAACCGAAGCTGAACTACTTTGAATAATTGCTGTTACAGCTGCACCAGCTAATACTCCAAATAATGGATTCTTACCCAATATTCTAAAAGCATCTTGAAAGGCTTTTAACTCTCTAAATGGAGCAATAGAGTCACTCATCATCTCAAGTCCTATAAATAACAATCCAAATCCAACAATGATTTCTGCAACTTGTTTCTTACTTTTGCTTTTTGCAAGAAAAAGAATCATTGAACCAACACCAATCGCCAGTGGGGCAACTTGCGCTGGTTTAAACACTGCAAACCAATCTGAACTTGAAACAATCCAGGACGTTACTGTTGTCCCAATGTTAGCTCCCATAATTACGCCAACTGCTTGAGATAAGTTCAACAATCCAGCATTAACAAAACCTACAACCATAACTGTACAGGCCGAACTACTTTGTATAATCGCTGTAACTCCAGTACCAACCAAAACACCTAATACTCTGTTATTTGTAAGTACGCCTAATAGATTTTTCATTTTATTGCCAGCTGCTTTTTGCAGGCCTTCTGCCATAATATTCATACCATATATGAACATTCCAAAACCACCAATAAACATGAACCCAACAAAGATTAAATCGAGTGTCGAGTAACCTTCCATATTGTAATCCTCCTAAAATGTCAAATCAATGTCAAATCAATGTTAAGCTATGTAAACACCAATCCTATATTAACATAAAATCATATTTTGTCCAAGCACAAATTGTTTGATTATAGATTTTTTTGTTTTACTCCGACTTGAAATATGATAAAATGGCTTTAACATCAATTAAAATAGAGGTATCCACTATGATAATAAGCGATTTTCATGTACATAGTTCTTTTTCTGGCGATAGCAAAACTGAGATGGAAGTGATCATAAAGCATGCTATAGATAAAAAAATCCAAAATCTGTGCTTTACTGAACACCATGACTTAGATTTACAAAATAATGACACTTCATTTCAACTAGATTTCCAAACTTACTATGATACTTTTTTAAAATTAAAAGATCAATACTCAAATGCGATTGGTTTGTTACTTGGAATTGAACTTGGAATTCAACCACATTTATATTCCGAATTATCTAAAATAGCAAAAAATCACCCTTACGACTTTATACTCTGTTCTAGTCATGTTGCTAAAGGTATTGATCCATATTTCCCGGAATATTTTGTTGGTAAGACTAAGGAAGTAGCATATTCAGAATACTTCGAAACGATACTAACCTGCGTCAAAAATTTTTCTGATTATGATGTTTATGCACATTTGGATTATGTAATTCGATATGGCCCTTACGAAGACAAACATTATAAAATCAAAGATTACCAAGACCTCATAGATGAAATACTCAAAACAATCATTCACAAGAATAAGGGCATTGAAATAAATACTGCTGGTTTTAAATATAACTTAGGTGATTCACATCCATCCTCCGAGGTGATTAAACGCTACAGGGAACTTGGCGGAGAAATTATTACCGTCGGCTCAGATGCACACCACCCCAACCAACTATGTAATTATTTTGATCTTGCTCATAATATATTATTAGATGCAGGCTTTAAATATTATACGATTTTTGAAGGAAGGAAACCAGAATTCATTAAATTATAAGATAACGATGTCATAAAAGGATGCACTCCTAGTAAATACCATTATTAGGAGTGCATCTAAGAAATTTCATCATTGTATGATTTTGTTTATTTACATTCTACTTAAGTACAATCTCTAATGATCGTACCTCCGCCAACAACCAAGTCTCCATCGTAAAATACGATCGCTTGTCCTGGCGTTACAGCTCTTTGTGGCTGTTCAAAGATACATTCTATTTTATCTTCTGCTACCATTTTGATTAAACATTTGGCTGGTTGATGACTATATCTTATTTTCGCTTCTAACTCTACTTCACCTTCAATACTTTCAATTGACATAAAGTTCAAGTTATTCGCTAGAAGCCTCTTTGAAAAGACATCCTCATTTTCTCCAATAACAACTTCATTTGTTTCGGGTCTAATTTCTACTACAAATCCTGGTTTACCCAAGTTTAAGCCTAAACCCTTCCTTTGACCTACAGTGTAATGGATGATTCCATTGTGCTGACCAATTACTTTTCCATCAGTTGTTATAAAATTACCTGGTTCAAATTTTTTTCCAGTATACTCTTCTAGAAATCTTCCATAATTATTATCTGGAATAAAACAGATTTCTTGACTATCAGGCTTATTCGCAATACGTAAGTTTATTTTTTCTGCAAGGATCCTTACTTCTTCTTTCGTATAAGCACCAACAGGCATTAACGTTCTTTTTAGTTGTTCTTGTGTTAAATTATACAAAGCATAGGTCTGATCCTTCGCAAGCGTTGCTGATTTCTTCAAGGCATATCTGCCATTCTCAAGCTTAACAATTTGAGCATAATGTCCAGTAGCAATATAATCCGCACCAATGCTTAGGCTTCTTTGAAGGAGCGACTCCCACTTCACATAACGATTACATGCTATACATGGATTTGGAGTTCTACCTTCGATGTATTCATTTACAAAATATTCTATTACGTGCTCTGAAAATTCTTTTTTAAAGTTCATAACATAATATGGGATACTAAGGGCATTTGCAACACGTCTAGCATCATCAACAGCAGAGAGTCCACAACAACCACCATTTTCTTCTACTGCTTCTTGATCCTCATCTTGCCATATTTGCATTGTGACTCCAACAACATCATAACCTTGTTCTTTCAGTAAATAAGCTGCAACAGATGAGTCTACCCCACCTGACATACCGACTACAACCTTATTTTTGTTCATTTCATCACCTTATTCTTCTTCTTCAAGCTCATGGTCATGATCTTCTTCTTTAGGTTCTTTAAGTCCTTCAATTACAATATCGTTCTTCTTTGCATAATCCCATAATGCTGCTTGTAACGCTTCTTCCGCTAACAAAGAACAATGAACCTTAACCTTTGGCAATCCATCTAATGCTTCCATAACAGCTTTATTCGTTACATGTAAAGCTTCTTGAACAGTCTTGCCTTTAACCAACTCTGTAGCCATACTGCTTGTTGCGATTGCTGCTCCACAGCCAAAAGTTTTAAATTTTACATCTTCAACAATACCGTTTTCAATTTTCAAATAAATGCGCATAATATCACCACATTTTGCATTTCCAACAGTACCTACACCATCTGCATTTTCTATTTCGCCCATATTTCTTGGATTTGAAAAGTGATCCATTACCTTTTCAGTATACATAATAACACCTCTTATTTTCTTTTGTAGTAGTATTTATTGGTTACTCATCATAAAATCATCGTATAAAGGAGACATTTCTCTGAGTCTAGTAACAATTCCTTGTAAAACTTCAATCAAGTAATCAACTTCTTCAAGCGTGCTTTTTTCACCAAAAGTTATTCTTAGAGAACCATGCGCAATCTCATGAGGTAATCCAATACCTAGTAACACGTGAGATGGATCTAATGCTCCCGAAGTACAAGCTGAACCACTTGAGGCACTAATTCCTTTCATATCTAACATAATCAATAACGCTTCGCCCTCAATAAATTGAAAGCTGAAATTAACATTATTAGGTAATCTATTTACTTTATGACCATTTAATCTCGTATAAGGTACTTTTTCCAATACCTCCTTGATCAAATAATCCCTGAGTTTTGCTTGCCTTATACTTTCTTCTTCCATATGAGCTGTTGCCAACTCAATAGCTTTACCAAGTCCCACTATGCCAGGAACGTTTTCTGTACCTGCTCTTCGTCCTTTTTCCTGTGCTCCACCATGAATGAAAGCTTTTAACTTAATGCCTTTTTTAACATATAGTGCACCAGTCCCTTTTGGACCGTATAATTTATGTCCACTCATAGATAGAAGATCAATATTCATTGCATGAACATCAATTGGAAGATGTCCTACTGCTTGTACTGCATCTGTATGAAAAATAACACCTTTTTCTTTTGCAATCTTTCCAATCTCTTCAATTGGTTGTACTGTACCGATTTCATTATTTGCAAACATAATCGTGATTAGAATCGTATTATCCTTAATTGCATTTCTAAGATCTTCTAAGTTAATTTGGCCATACTGATCAACTGGTAAATAAGTGATCTCATAGCCATACTTCGCTAAATATTCACATGTATGAAGTACTGCATGATGTTCTATAGTCGTTGTTATAATGTGATTGCCTTTTGCTTTATAACTTTCTGCAATACCCTTAATAGCCCAATTATCAGCTTCTGTTCCGCCACTTGTAAAAAATATTTCTTTTTCATCTGCCCCAATGGCAATTGCAACCTGGTCTCTTGCAACATCTATAGCATTCTTATTTCCAACAGCAAAATTATAAATGCTAGAAGGGTTTCCGAAGCTTTCCGTAAAATATGGCAGCATGGTATCAAGTACTTCTTTTTTTGTTGATGTTGTTGCTGCATGATCAAAATATATCGTTTTTTTATCCATTGGAACGTCAACCTCCTTGATGATTCGTTAAGATTTAATTATTTGTTTAGAGGGATTACAAGCATCAATACGTTCCTGTTCATGTACCAAATCCTCTAAAGAGATGTTATCTACTACCTCATTAATACTATCGCTAATTCTTTTCCATACATACTTTGTAACGCAAAGTTCTGCTTCGCTACATTGCACATCTTCGTTAACCGTAATACAATCAACGGGGTTTAAATCTCCTTCTAATGCCCTTAGAATATCTCCTACTGAAATATCTGCTGGCTCTTTGGTTAGGGAATACCCACCCTGTGCACCTCTACAGCTCTTTACAAAACCATTTTTCTTAAGAATTGCTATAATCTGTTCTAAATAATTCTCAGAAATGTTCTGTCTTTCTGAAATAATCTTAATCGATAGCTGGTTTTCTTTAGAATTTATTGCTAAATCTATCATTGCTCTTAGTCCATATCTACCTTTTGTTGAAAGTTTCATATACCAATTCTCACCTCTTCAATTCCTACTAAAAGAGTAGGATTTATTTTAGATTATCATTTTTTTAAAAAATTGTCAATACATTAATAAATAATTTTATTCCCTATTATATTCCTATTCAAGTCAATTATTTTGGACAGATGATAAATAACTGGTAACATGGTTACCATAATGGTAAAATAAACAAAACATGAAGTAGCATAGTAATGCAAATGAAAGGCAGGAAAATATATGACAAAAAAAATTATAATTATAGGAAACGGCGCCTCAGGAAATGCAGCTGCCGAGGAAATTCTAGCACAAAACGATAAACATAATATCACCATGATTACAAATGAAGCAACGCCCCTCTATTATCGTCCTATGCTCTCTGAATATATTAGTGAAGAAGATATACCAAAGCGTTTTTATATGCACACTTTTGATTGGTATAAAGACAATAATATCAATTTAATGATAGA